>DATAVV010000310.1:0-2620 GCA_036267555.1 Streptosporangiaceae bacterium
CAACAACGACGACCTCGGCGCCAACAGCTCGGCGTTCATCTGGGAAATGCTCGGCATGTACCCCGAGAACTCCGGCAGCGGCAACCTGGTCTTCGCCAGCCCCGGCTTCCCCAAGGTCAAGATCACCCTCCCGTCCGGCAACAGCATCACCAGCAACGCCCCCGGCGCCTCACCCACCCAGTTCTACGTCGACAGCCTCAAACTCAACGGAGCGCCGTACCACAAGCTCTACGTCCCGTTCTCGGCGCTCGCCCGCGGCGCCACCCTGGACTGGAGCCTCGGCACCAGGCCCACCTCGTGGGGCAGCGCCCCGGCCGACGCGCCGCCCTCGTACGGCCCCGTCTACACCGGGACCGCCTCGGCCAGCCCAGGCCCGCTTTACCTGCGGCCGGGCGCCTCGGGCCGGACCACGGTGACGGCGCGGTCGGTGACCGCCACGGCGCGGACCGTCCGGTGGACCGCGCGCGCGACCGGCGGGGCCACGGTCAGGCCGTCGTCCGGCACGCTTACCGTGCCGGCGGACGGGACGGCGAGCGCGGCGGTGACCGTCACCGCCGGGCGCGGCGACGGCGACTTCCGGCTCAGCGTGAGCCTGGCCGGCTTCGCCACTCCCCCGGTGCCGCTGGTCGTGGCCCGGCCCGGCGACCTGGCCCCGTACTACAACGTCACCGCGATCGGCGACGACGGCGCGGCGGCCCGCGCGGACTACGACGGCATCGGCTACAGCTACTCGCAGCAGGCGCTGACGGCGGCCGGGCTGTCCCCCGGGGCCAGCGTGACCGCGGGCGGCCTGCGTTACACCTGGCCGGACGCGCGCGCGGACCAGCCCGACGCGATCGACGCGTACGGGCAGACGATCGGTGTCAGCGCGCCCGCGGGCACGACGTCGATCGGGTTCCTGGGCAGTTCGGCCGGGGCCGCGCTCACCGGCGCGCCCGGCACGGTCACCGTCACCTACACCGACGGCAGCACGTCGGCGGCGACACTCGGGCTCGGGGACTACGCGCTGGCCGACGGGCTTGGCCTGCCCTATCCGGGCAACGTGACCGCGGCCAGGATGCCGTACCGGATCGCGGAAGACGGCCTGAGCGACGCGGTGAGCGTCTACCTCTTCGCCCAGACCATCCCGGTCGACCCGGCCAAGACCGTGGCCAGCATCACGCTGCCCGCTCCGAGCGGCACGGGGTCGCTCGGGATCTTCGCGATCGCGGCCGGCTGACCCGAGGGCCGGCTCCCGTTGACGAAATGGGCGGCTATGGTCAAAAATCGCTTTGACATCGTTGTCACGAACATGGCGGACACTCGTCTGCAATGGGCTGATAAGGCCTTCCGGGGGTGTGGGCGCGGCGGCACGTCATTCCCAACCGGAGGAAGGCAGATCAGCGATGAATCGGTTGAACCGGCGGAAGCACACCTTCCGCTGGCCGGTGGCCATAGCGCTGTCGGCCGCGGGCGTATTCGGCATCGGGCTTTCGACCACTGTCCCCGCGGGGGCCTCGTCAGCGCCGACCCCGGTGGCCAGCCCGGACCATCCCGTGCCCACGCACGGCGCGGGTAAGACGCCGAAGCCACGCACATCGACCTGCACCCTGGGCGCGAACGGGCGGCTGTCCACCTGCGCCAAGCCAGTGTCCGCGTCCCGCCTTCCCGCGGGCGCGCGGAACCGGTCCACCGTCTCGTCGGCGGTCAGCAGCCCGGCCACGATGGTGGACACGCGCACCTGGACCAGCGGCGGCGGGAACACGTTCCCCGGCGCAGAGGTGCCGTTCGGCATGACCCAGTGGAGCCCCGACACGATGCCGAACCGCAACGCGGGCGGCGGCTACAACTACGGCGACGAGGAACTGACCGGGTACAGCCTGACCCACGTGTCCGGGCCCGGCTGCGGGGCCGCGGGCGACGTGCCGATCCTGCCCATGACCGGCGCCCTGCCCAGCGGCGACCCGAGCGCCGCCACCACGTCGTTCACCAACACCGGTGAGGTGGCCCAGGCCGGCTACTACTCGGCCGAGAGCAACCTGCCGAACACGATCACCTCGCAGTTCACCGCGACCCCGCACAGTTCCATGGGCGAGTTCACGTTCCCGTCGACCACCTCGGCCGACTTCCTGATCAAGCTGATGGACAGCCAGAACGGCGACGCCTCGTCGACCGCCCAGGTCGTCGGCAACAACGAGGTCATGGGGTCGGACACGAGCGGCGACTTCTGCGGTGAGAGCGACAACGACGGCCAGTCGCAGCTGTACACCGTGTACTTCGACGTCGTGTTCAGCCAGCCGTTCACCGCGTCGCAGGTCGTCACCGAGGCCGGTCAGACCGACCCCGACTCGGTGTTCCTGACCTTCAACACCACGTCGAACCAGACCATCGAGGCCAAGGTCGGCATCTCCTACGTCTCGGCCGCGAACGCCAAGCTCAACTGGCAGACCGAGAACCCCGGCTGGAACTTCAACGCCACCAAGAAGACCGCTCAGAACGCCTGGAACACCCTGCTCGGGCGCATCGCCGTCTCGGGCGGCAGCTACGCCCAGACCCAGGAGTTCTACAGCCTGCTGTACAAGGACTTCCTGCAGCCCAACATCACCAGCGACGTCAACGGCCAGTTCATGGGCTCCGACAA
>DATAVV010000311.1:0-5525 GCA_036267555.1 Streptosporangiaceae bacterium
GGACGAACGGGCCGCGAACGAGGCCGACCCGGTGCTGTCGGCCATCGGGGACCCCGCCCGCCGGGCCACCCTGGTCGCCGCGGCCGGCCGCCAGCCGGGCGAGTTCCGCTTCGACATCCGGCTGCAGGGCGACGACGAGACTGTTTTTTTTGATGCCTGACGCATTTATTGCGGGAGCCTTTGATGCCTGACGCATTTATTGCGGGAGCCTTTGATGCCTGATCCGGTCGCGCTCAACGCGTCCCTCGAGGGGCCGGCCGACGCCCCCGTGCTCGTGCTCGGCAACTCGCTCGGCACGGATCGAGCGCGCCCTGTACTGCGGGTGTCGCTCGGCGGCATGGTCGGCATGTGGCTGGCCGCGCCCGCGCCCGAGCGGATCACCGGCCTCGGCCTGTGCCGCACGTCGGCCCGCCTGCCGCCGGACTGGGAGCAGCGCGCCCGCGTTCCAAGATCTTCGGTCACGAGACGTCGTGGGAGCGATGTTTCGTGACCGAAGATGCTCAGCGGTAGGCGGCGAGCTCAGCGGTAGCCGCGGATGACCGCGTCCGCGCCCATGGGGCGGATCAAGGCGTCCTGGCCGCGGCCGCCCAGCAGCGTCCGGGTCAGCCGGCTGCGCACGTCGAGCAACTGGTCCAGCGCGGTGGCCAGGTGCGCGTCGGTGACCCGCAGCGGCGCGCCGCCGGACCCGGCCCCGGCCGGCGCGATCTCGGCCGCGGTCAGCGCCGCGCGGCGCAGGAGTTCCTTGAGGAAGGCCGCGGTGACCCCGTCGGTCCGCTTGATCACCACGTCGGGGTCGGACAGGTCGAGCACGAGGCTGCCCCGGTACAACTCGATGAGCTGGCGCCGGGCCTCGGCGTCGGGCACGGGGAGTTCCACGGCGTGGTCGACGCGGCCGGGCCGGGCGGCGAGCGCCACCTCGAGCAGGTCGGGCCGGTTGGTGGTGAGCAGGAACGTCACATCGGCGTCCTCGCCGAGACCGTCCATCTCGTTGAGCAACTGGAACAGAAGCTGATGATGCCCGAACCGGGTGCCGCGCTCCTCCGCGATCAGGTCGACATCCTCGACCACCACCACCGACGGCTGCAGGGTCCTGGCCACCGAGCAGGCCTCCGCGATCCAGCGCAGCGCGTCGCCGGACAGGACGACGACCGTCACGTCCGGAAGCCGTCCGAGCAGGTAGCGGATCGTGTGCGTCTTGCCCGTGCCCGGGGCGCCGTGCAGCAGCACCCCGCGCTTGAGATGCTGGCCGCTGGCCAGCAACTGGTCCGCGTGCCGGGCGACGCCGAGCACCTGGCGCTCGATGCCGTCGAGCACCGTGGGCGGGAGGACCACCTCGCTGCGGTCCAGCCGCGGGCGCTCCAGGAAACGCAGCGCCTGGCCGCCGCCGCTCCCGCCCCGGCCGTGGCCGAACATCTCGCCGCCGAATGAGATCACCTGCCCGCGGAACACGTTGCGCGCGACCGCGTGCTGGCGCATCTCCTCGACCACCTGCTGCGCCGCGGCCTGGTCCGCGCAGGCCACCTCCAGGCTGGCGTCGGCGTCGGGATCGGCGTCGTCGGGACCGCGCAGCAGCAGGGCCATCGGGGCCGCCCCGTCGCCGACCAGGTAGAGGCCGCACTTGACGCAGGCCCGGGTCTGCCCGGCCGGCCCGGCCGGGCGGGCGGTCATCGCCACGCTGCCCACGCCGAGCCCGGCGGTCTCGGCGCCGGGCCGCATCAGGTCGGCGAGCCCGAAACTCGCGTGCCGGAACCCGGTCAGCCCCACCAGTTCGTGCTCGCGATCCCAGCGCGCCAGCCAGGCATCCATCCCGGCCTGCAGGTTCACGTGGTCGTAGCCCCGCCAGGAACCGCCGACCACCGGCAGGGCCGCCGCGTCAGGGCCGAGATGGGCCCGCAGCACGCGCGGCACCGGATCGTCCTGCGCCCGCGCCGCCGACACCGCCCGCCGCACCATCCGGCGGGCCATCCGGCCGACGTCGGCTAGCTCCGGCCAGTCGTCCAAGCCCCCGATGTCCGCCACCTGACTAGGCCTCGCACCCCTGCTCAGCCACGGCCCGCCTCCGCATCGGATCTCCCCGCAGGGAGCAAAAGATCCCAGGTCAGCCCTTTAGGCACAGCGTAGCGGGCGGAACGCCGCCGCGCCTGCGGCCCGTGACGTTGCCTCAGCCGGGCCGTTTTCATGATCTGGGTCGATGGCGCGCGGATATATCGCGCGCGAATAACCCAGATCATGGAAAACCCGCCCCGAGGCGGGATCAATGAGGCGGGATCAGTACAGCGCGATGCAACGGATTCTGGCGGCGGGCCGTCAGAGTTACATGGCAACCGCGCTTCGCATCGCGGCCTGCGCCGCGGCGGCCGGGATCCTCGTCGCGGCCTGCGGGTCGGCCGCCCCGGCCCCGCCGCCGCCCGGGCTCACGGTCAGCTACGGCACGGCGGCGCGGGTGCCGTCCGTCAGCGCGGCGCCGTACGCGGCCGCCGACACCGCGTTCGGCCTCGACGTGCTCGGCGCCTGGTGCCGCCAGGACAGCCGCGCGAACATCCTGCTGTCGCCGGAGAGCCTGGCCTCCGGGCTTGGCCTGGCCTACCTGGGCGCGGGCGGCGCGACCGCGGCGGCGATGGCGCGGGTGCTGCACCTGCCCGCGGCCGGGCCGGCCCTGGAGGCCGGGCTGCACGCCAGGTCCGCGGCGCTGCGCGGGCTGGACGGGCCCGGCGTCACCGTGTCGGGAAGCGACCGGGTTTGGGCCGACCCTTCGCTCATCACCCGGCCCGGCTACCTGGACCGCGCGGCGACCGCGTACGGCGCCGGCCTGTGGCGGGCGCCGCTGCTGCGCGACCCCGCGGGGTCGGCGGCGCGGATCGACGCCGCGATCGCCGCCGCCACCCGCGGCCGCATCCCGCACCTGCTGAGCGGGGGCGACCTGCGGAACACCGGCTGGGTCCTGACCGACGCGCTCTACCTGAACGCGGCCTGGGCGTCGCCCTTCGAGGCCAGCCAGACCAGCCCCGGGTCGTTCACCACGGCGGCCGGGAGCCGGGCCAGCGCCCGGTTCATGCACGGCGCCGGCTTCTTCGCCGCCAGCGATGACGGCTGGACTGCCGTGTCGCTGCCGTACCGGGGCGGGAAGCTGGCGATGACCGCGCTGCTGCCCCCGGCCGGTTCCGGCGGCTGCCCGGCGCTGCCCGTGGCCACCCTGCACCGGCTCACCGCCGCGCTCGCTCCCTTCCCCCCGGGCCACGCCGAGCCGGGCGCGGCCCGGGCCTCGGCCTCGGTCGCGCTGCCCAAGGTCAGCCTGCGCACCTCGGCGAGCATGCGGCCACTGCTGACCCGCCTCGGGCTGGGCATCGCGTTCGGCCACAGCGCCGACTTCACCGCGCTGTCCCCGGAGGCGGCCAGTCTCGGCGTGGTCATCCACGCGGCCACCCTGGCCGTGACCGAGAAGGGCACGGTGGCCAGCGCGGCCACCGCGGTCGGGATCCAGCCGAGTGCCCTGCCCCTGCCGATGCGGCAGGTCGTGTTCGACCGGCCGTACCTGATGCTGGTGACCGGCACCGCCACCGGCGAGCCCCTTTTCCTGGCCCGGGTGGCCGACCCGGGCTGAGAGACTGGGCCGGAGGTAACCGCGCACGGGAGGTCTCATGCTGCCCTGGTCCGCTGAGCTAGCCGGCCGGCTCGAGGAACGCGTGATCACCAGCGACCTGCTGCGCGGCAACCCGCTCGGCGACAGCCGCGAGCGGCCGCTGTGGGTCTACCTGCCGCCCGGGTACGGTGACGACCCGGACCGGCGCTACCCGGTGGTCTACGTGATCCAGGGCTACACCGGGCACGTGGCGATGTGGCACAACCGCGCCCCTTACCGGCAGCCGTTCCCCGAGACGGCCGACGCGGTGTTCGCCCGGGGCGAGGCACCCCCGGCCCTGGTGGTCTACGTCGACGCCTGGACCGCCTACGGCGGCAGCCAGTTCGTGGACTCCCCGGGCACCGGCCGGTACCACTCCTACCTGTGCGACGAGGTCGTGCCCTGGGTCGACGCGCGCTACCGGACGCGGCCGGAGCCCGCGCACCGGGCCATCATGGGGAAGTCCAGCGGCGGCTTCGGCGCGATGATCACCCCGATGCTGCGGCCTGACCTGTTCGGCGCGCTCGCCACCCACGCCGGTGACGCCCTCTATGAGCTGGTCTATATCCCCGCGTTCGGGCAGGCCGCGCGGCTGCTGCGCGACTACGAAGGCGACATCTGGCGCTGGTGGGACGATTTCCGGTCCCGGGTCTCGTTCACCAAGGAGGCCGACCAGATTCTGCTCGGCCTGCTCGGCGTGGCCGCCTGCTTCTCCGCGCACGAGGACGGCACCGTGGAACTGCCGTTCGACCCGCGCACCGGGGCGGTGCGCTCCGAGGTGTGGGCGCGGTGGCTGGACTGGGACCCGGTGCGGATGGTGCCCAGGTACGCCACGGCGCTCCGGTCGCTGCGGGCGATCTGGATCGATGCCGGGACCCGGGATGACTTCTTCCTCGACCTGGGCGCGGAAGCGTTCCGGAACGCGCTGCGCGAGATGGGCGTGGCCGACGACGTGATCCGGTTCGAGTTGTTCGACGGGACGCACGCGGGCATCGACTACCGGTACCCGATGTCGCTGGCCTGGCTCTGCCAGCGGATCGCGGCCTGAAAACGGTGTCCTGAAATCAATCTGAACCGGTCTGAACGATTCGGCCCGGGCGTACGTGCTCTTGTATGTACGCGGAGCGGGTAACCGTAGCGAATGGAGAAAATACGATGCGTAACCGATGGTTGGCGGCTCCCATCCTCGCCGCTGCCGCCGTCGTGGGCCTTGCGGCGTGCGGCAGTTCGTCGCCCAGCAGCACGAGCACGTCCACGGGGAGCGGGAACAGCAGCGGGTCCTCGACCACTACTGGCTCCACGACTTCGGCCAGCGGGCTCAAGACCATGATGAGCTCCAAAGACGGCACGATCCTGACCACGTCGTCGGGCATGGCGGTCTACTGGTTCGCGATTGACACGCCAACGAAGTCGAACTGCGCCGGCACGTGCCTCACCTACTGGCCGGCGCTCACCGGTACGCCGAGCCTGGCCTCCGGCGTCTCGCTGCCCGGCAAGCTGGGCACGATCAAGCGGTCCAACGGCGTGATGCAGGCCACCTACGACGGCCATCCCCTGTACGTCTACAAGGCCGACACCAGCGCCGCCCAGGTCAACGGCAACGGCAGCAACGCATCCGGCGGGCTGTGGTGGGTGATGACCCCGTCCGGGGCCAAGGCCAAGACCACGTCGAGTGGCGGCTCGGGCAGCGGCTCCGGGTCAGGCAGCGGCTCGGGCAGCGGCGGCTACGGTTACTGATCGCCGCGCTACGTGATCGTGGCGGCGTCCCCCCGCGTCGGGCCCGGGGACGCCGCCACTGACGCGCGTGAGCCCTTTCCGGTCGTGTCACCGCCGGGCCTGACGGCCCGGCGGTGGCGCCGGGGAGAGGCGGCGCCCCCGCGTCGGGGGTGAGCAACCGCTGTGAGCG
>DATAVV010000312.1:0-10759 GCA_036267555.1 Streptosporangiaceae bacterium
ATCAGCCCGCAGCTTTTCGCGCTCCAGAGCGCGTCCTACCAGCAGTCGGTCGTCGGCCCGGCCGGCCGGCTGGACGCGATGGTGATCACCAATGGCGCGTTCAAGCTGATGCGGGACTGGGCCGATGACCCGCTGGTCCGGGAGTACTCCCTGTCGTCGGACTGGGACGACCGGTGGCGCACCGGGGGGTCCGTCGCCGAGGTGATCGAGGAGGCTCACCTCGACGACGGCCACATCCTGACCGCGCTGGAGCGGTTCACCGCCGACCGGGCCGGCCGGCTCCGCCGGCTGCGGCAGCGGCTCGACGACGCTTAGAAACGAGTGTTTCCATACCCGGGCCGCCACGTGCGCGGTTAGCTATCCGCTGGTCACCCCGTTCTCGGTGGCGATCACCGGCTGCGCGGGCGGGGTCGTGCCGCTGATGGTGCGCGTGGCCTGGACCGCCTGGTCCACCATGTGCGCGTAGACGATGGTGCCGGGCATCTCCGGGTGCACCTGGTCCGGCCAGAGCAGGTTGAGCCGGTTCTTGATCGTGTCGTACCAGTCGGCCAGCACCACGTTCGGGTGCTGGTGCACGTAGGCCGCGTCGGTCGCGTTGACCTGCTTGCTCCACCCGTCAGGCACGTAGGTGTTGATCAGCACCAGCTTGCGGTGCGGCCCGATAATCTTCACCAGCTGGTTGAGCTGGGCGGTGGTCACGATGTAATTGGTGCCCAGCCCCATCACCAGGATCGGGCGGAGCTTCCCGCTCTTCGCAAGCTGGCGCACAATGTCCAGGCCGGCGGGCATCTGCCGGTCGGGTTTGGCGTCGATGTAGATGCCGGGCATCACCATAGCCAGCGTCGGCGCGCTCCCCGACATGACCGAGTCGCCGATCGCGGTGACATCACTGCCCGGGATGGCCTTGCCGGCGGGCAGCGCGGACTTCGCCGCCGACTTCGCCCCGGCCCGGGTGGCGGCGCCCACGCGCTCACCGTTGAGTATCTGCTTCTGCATGCCCGCCGGCGCGGGTTGCGGCTGGAACACGCTGCACCCGGCTGTGCCGACGACGGCCAGGACGGCGGCCGCGCCCAGGGCCGGCAGGGCGCGCCCGCGCACATTGGGCAGGCCTGCATATTTCTTTGCCAATTCATTTACCTTTCTCCCGCTCATGACATGCTTTTAGCCCTGCGAACAGGAACGCAAACGCCCATTCGGTGAATAGAGAAAGGGCGCGCGCCGGTGCATTAATCGCCCGTAGCGCCCGGCCCGGTTGCACTTTCCGGCATAGGCTCTCCCAAATTGCGCGCGCGGCGGCCCTGCGAGCCGGCACACTAGGCACATGACATCGGACGACCCCTTCGGCCTCAGCCGGTTCGTCGAGGCCCAGGACGCGGGCGGCACCTACGACCGGGCCGTGGCCGAACTGCGCGACGGCTGCAAGGGCGGCCACTGGATGTGGTTCGTGTTCCCGCAGGTCTCAGGCCTCGGGCTGAGCCACACGGCGCGGCGGTACGCGATCGGTTCCCTGGCCGAGGCCCGGGCCTACCTGGCCCACCCGGTGCTCGGCCCGCGCCTGGTCGAGTGCGCGACGATCGTGGCCCAGACCACCGATCACACCGCGGAGCAGATCTTTGGCGAGGTCGACGCGCTCAAGCTGCGCTCCAGCGTCACCCTGTTCCACCGCGCCGCCCCGGACGAGGCCGCCTTCGGCCAGGTTCTGGACCGGTACTTTGACGGCCTTCCCGACCCCGCCACCGACCAGCGGCTGTGACCAACGATTTCACCAGGCGGAAATCCTGGTGACTGCTTATTGCCCCCTGAGAGCGCGACTGTCAGCCTGGTAAAGACCGGATATAGGCAATGCGAGTTCCGGGGTTTGTCACCGGCTTCGCAGCATCAGCCGGTGCCCGCCGGGCCGCAAACGGTGAGGCACATCGTGACGCGCGGAGGGTCGGCTCATGGCGACACCAGTTCGGGAGGGCGACCTGCTCTGGACGCCCAGCGCCGGGCAGGTGGCAGACGCCAACCTCACGGCGTTCATGTCCTGGCTCGCCGCCGAGCGCGGCCGCGGCTTCAGTGGTTACCACGAGTTGTGGCGCTGGTCGGTCGCGGACTTGCCTGGCTTCTGGCAGGCGGTCTGGGACTACTGCGGCATCGACGCGTCCGCCCCGCCGGAGCAGGTGCTCGCCAGCCGCGCCATGCCCGGCGCCGAATGGTTCCCTGGCGCCCGGCTGAACTACGCCCAGCACGCCCTGCGCCACGAGCAGCCCGGCCAGCCCGCCCTGCTGCACGTCAGCGAGACCTCGCCGGTGACCGCGCTGGACTGGGCGCAGTTCGCCGGCCAGGTCCGCATACTGGGCACCCGCCTGCGCGGCATGGGCGTGCGCCCCGGTGACCGGGTCGCCTCCTACCTGCCGAACATCCCGCAGACGGTCATCGCGATGCTGGCCACCACCAGCATCGGCGCGATCTGGACGGCCTGCTCACCCGACTTCGGCTGGCGCGGGGCGCTCGACCGCCTCCGCCAGGTGCGTCCCAAGGTGCTGTTCTGCGTGGACGGCTACGCCTACGGCGGCCGGGAATTCGACCGCCGCGACGAGGTCCGGCAGATCGTCGCCGGACTCGATGGCCTCGGGCTCGAGTACGCCGTGCGCCTGCCCCGCCCCGGGTCGCCGCCGGACGGGCCGGGTCCGGGCAGCCTGACCTGGGACGGCCTGCTCGACCACCCGCCGGTGCCCGCCGCGGGGTTCGCGTTCGAGCAGGTCCCGTTCGGCCACCCGCTGTGGATCCTGTTCTCCTCCGGTACGACCGGGCTGCCCAAGGCGATCGTGCACAGCCACGGCGGGATCCTGCTCGAGCAGTTCAAGCTGCAGCGGTTCCACATGGACCTGCGGCCAGGCGACCGGATGTTCTTCCACACCACGAGCGGCTGGATGATGTGGAACTTCCTGGTCAGCTCGCTGCTGCTCGGCGTGCGCCCGGTGCTCTACGACGGCAGCCCCAGCCACCCGGGCCCCGACGTGCTGTGGCGGATCGCGCGCGACGCCGAGGTGAGCTTCTTCGGTGCCAGCCCGGCCTACGTGGACCTGATGTCCAAGGCCGGCGTGGTTCCCGGCGAACGGTACGACCTGCCGCACCTGCGGACGATCATGCCAGCGGGCTCGCCGGTCTCGGCCGAGTGCACCGCGTGGTTCTACCGGAACGTCAAGCCCGACGTGTGGGTCGCCACCGGCAGCGGCGGCACCGATGTCTGCACCGGCTTCGTGGGCGGCGTGCCGACGCTGCCGGTCTACGCGGGCGAGATCCAGGCGCCGCACCTGGGCGTGGCGGCCCGGGCCTTCAACGCGCAGGGCCGCAGCGTGGTCGGCGAGGTGGGCGAACTCGTGATCACCGAGCCGATGCCGTCCATGCCGGTCAAGCTCTGGGGCGACGACGGGAACAAGCGCTACTTCGAGTCGTACTTCGCGGACTTCCCCGGGGTCTGGCGCCAGGGTGACTTCTTCCGGGTCAACGACCGGGGCGGGTGCTTCGTGCTCGGCCGCTCCGACGCCACCCTGAACCGGCACGGCGTCCGCATCGGTACCGCCGAGGTCTACGCCGTGCTGGCGTCGATCGACGAGGTCACCGACGCGCTCATCGTCAACCTCGACCTGCCCGGGGGCCGGTTCTTCATGCCGCTGTTCGTGTGCCTGGCCGACGGGCTGCGGCTGGACGCCAGGATCGAGGACAAGATCCGTGACCGGCTGCGCCGCGAGTACACCCCGCGTCACGTGCCCGACCGGATCGTCCAGGTGCCCGAGATCCCGGTCACGCTGACCGGCAAGAAACTGGAGGTGCCGGTGCGCAAGATCCTGCGCGGCGCCCCGCCGGACGAGGCGGCCAACCGCAACGCGACGGCCAACCCCGCCTCCCTCGACTTCTTCGCCACCTACGCCGCCACCCAGCACGACTACCCCCTCGCCTGAATCGCCGCGGCCGGGTTCGGCGAGTACCGCCGTGGGTGGAACTTTGCTGCTCGCCGGCGAGCAGCGAAGGTACATTCATCGCTTGACCCGGAGGTGCATGGTCTCAGCGGGGCGGGCGGCCGTAGGCGGCGAGGAAGGGGGCGGGCTATCCGCCGGGGGCGGGCTGAAGACCAGCCTGCTCGCGGAGGCGGGCGGCCTTGTCTGTGCGCTCCCAGGTGAAGTCCGGCTCGTCGCGGCCGAAGTGGCCGTAGGCGGCGGTGGCCCGGTAGATGGGGCGGGGCAGCCTGAGGTGGTCGCGGAGCGCGGCCGGGCGCAGGTCGAAGTTCTCGCGGACCAGGTCCAGGATGGCCGGGCGCGGGATCTTCTCGGTGCCGAACGTGTCGACGTGCATGGACAGCGGCCTGGCCATGCCGATCGCGTAGGCGACCTGGAGTTCGGCCCGGTCGGCCAGGCCAGCGGCCACGATGTTCTTGGCCACGTAGCGCGTGCCGTAGGCCGCGGACCTGTCCACCTTGGAGGGGTCCTTGCCGGACAGCGCGCCGCCGCCGTGGCGGGCCGACCCGCCGTAGGTGTCGACGATGATCTTGCGGCCGGTCAGCCCGGTGTCGCCGCACGGGCCGCCCACCACGAACCGCCCGGTCGGGTTGACGTAGAACTCCTGGCGAAGCCGCGCGGGGTCGTACAGGTCCTCGGGCAGCACGGCGGTGACGACCTCGGTCCAGAGCGCGTCGGGAAGCTTGTCCTCCGCGCCGTCGGCGTGCTGGGCCGAGATCAGCACCTTCTCCACGGCCACGGGCCGGCCGTTGCCGTCGTAGCGCACGGTGACCTGGGTCTTGCCGTCGGGCCGCAGGTAGGGCAGGGCTCCGGACTTGCGCACCTCGGCCAGGCGCCGGGCCAGCCGGTGCGCGAGCGCGATCGGCGCGGGCATCAGTTCGGGCGTCTCGTTGGTCGCGTAGCCGAACATCATGCCCTGGTCCCCGGCACCGACCTCGTCGTAGCTGTCGGCCGAGCCGGCGCCGCGGGTCTCGTGCGAGCGGTCGACGCCCTGGGCGATGTCGGGGGACTGCCGGTCCAGCGTGGTCATCACGCCCACCGCGTTGCCGTCGTAGCCGAGTTCGCCGGAGTCGTAGCCGATGTCGCAGATCGTGGCGCGGGCGATGTCCGCGAAGTCGATGCGGGCCTCGGTGGTGATCTCCCCGGCGATCACGACCAGGCCGGTGGTGACCAGAGTCTCCACGGCGACGCGTGAGGCCGGGTACTCGGTCAGCGCCGCGTCCAGGATCGCGTCGGAGATCTGGTCGGCGATCTTGTCCGGGTGCCCTTCGGTCACCGACTCGGAGGTGAAGTGGAATCCGTCCTGGTCCTGGCTCACGTGATTACCCCTTGCTCGGGACGGGTGGTCTCGCCGCGTCTAGGCCCAGTTCGGCGCGGACCAGGGCGGCGCCGGCCACCATGGCCGCGAGCTTAGCGCGGGCGATGTCGGGCAGCAGATGGCGCAGGCCGCAGTCGGGGTTGATCACCAGGTTCTCCGGCGCCACGAACCGCAGAGCCCGCCGGATCCTGGCCGCGACCAGGTCCGGCGACTCCACCTGCTCGGTCTTCACGTCGATCACGCCCAGCCCGAGGCCGCGGTCCCAGTGGTGCTGCTCCAGCAGGCCCAGGTCCTCGTCGCCGGTGCGGGCGAACTCCAGGGCGAGGGCGGCCACGCTGGCCTCCTTGACCGCGGGGAACAGGAAGTCGTAGTGCCCCTCCCACAGCGGCCGGGCGTACCGGTTGCCGTAGCAGACGTGCAGGGTCCAGCTCACGTCGGCGCCCTCGGTCACGATGTTCACCGCCTCGACGGCCAGTGCCGCGTCCTCGGGGTAGCCGGCCAGGAACGGCTCGTCGATCTGCAGCACGCGCGCGCCCGCCCGGGCCAGTTCCGTGGCCTCGGCGGCCAGGACCCGGGCCAGGGCCCGCACCAGGTCGCCGTGGTCGGGGTAGGCGCCGCCCGACGCGTCGCGGATCCGGTGGGCCAGCGAGTACGGCCCGGTGATCGACAGCTTGACGGGCAGATCGGTGAGTTCCCTGACGAAACGGAAGTCCTCGGCCAGCCCCAGGTTCGCCCGGCCCGGACTGGGCAGTTCCCGGCCGACCGTGGCCTCGTAGTAGTCGAAGTAGTCCGCCTTGTCCGGCCGCGCGATGTCCACGCCGGGGATCCGGGCCAGCAGGTAGTCCACGTCGTTGTCGCGGCGCAGTTCCCCGTCGGAGATGATGTCGATCCCGGCCAGTTGCTGGTCCATGACCGCGGCCTTGATCGCCATCTCGTGGATCTCGTCCAGGTAGCGGCGGCTGATCCGGTGCCGGTAGAAGTCGTTCTTGAGCTGGCCGAGCCACTCGGGCACCGGGTACGAGCCGATCACGGTGGTCGGCAGCGCGACCGCGGACGCGCGGTCGCCGGGAGCGGCGGTCATTCGCGCACCGCCGCGGTCAGCGTCTTGACGTTCGAGGTCGGCCGCTGGGCGAACGGCGCGATGCCCACGTCGAAACCGGCCCGGCCGCCGATGTGGCGCAGCAGCGGCCCGTTAACCCAGTTCACGACCGACCCGTCGTACTTGCCCGGGCCGAAGAACCCGCTCTGGTAGCGCCGGACGTCGTCGAGGAACAGGTCGTGGCACTGCAGCCGGCCGAACGGGTGCAGCAGCGGGAGGGTCTCCGCGAAGCTGCTCAGCGCGCCGTTGCTGACGTGGACCCGGATGTCGCCGTAGGACTCAAGCTGGGCGTGCAGCAGTTCGCCGTTGAAGTCGCGCGTGGCCTGGTACCCGTCGAGGCCCTCCAGCGGCCGGTACCGCTCCTGCAGCCGCAGCGCCGCCCACGCCTCGCGCCAGAACGCCACGGCCTGGCCGGCGTCGCGGAAGTGCTGTGGCATCGCCTCGCAGAGCAACTCGGGGCCGAGCCGCAGCAGCTTGTCGACGAGTTCGGATACCCGCTCGGGCGGCGCGCGGAACTGCGCCGCGATCCGCAGCGCGTCCTCGCCCGGCAGGTAAGGCCGGGTTTCCACCAGGTAGATCCGGCCCCCGATCCGGGCGACCTCGTCGCTGGGCAGGTTGTCGTAGACGTTGGAGATGTAGACCAGGAACGCCTTGCCGCGCAGGAAACCCAGGCTGACCCCGGGGTGCGTGGCGTCGACGACCAGCGCGCTGACGTGGTCGCCGTGGTGCGCCACGGCCTTCAAGGCCCGGCCGAGCACGTGCGGCGAGTAGTCGCCCATGATGTAGTGCAGGCGGCGGTAGTAGTCGCGGCTGTGCGCCTGCGACAGCGCCACGAACTCATCCAGCCAGGTCCGGGCCTGGCTGCCGTTGCCGACCCCCAGTTCCGCCACGTACAGCTCGGGCGGCAGCGCGCTCCTGGCGTCCAGGTCGTCCCAGGTCTTGAACAGCTCCAGGATCAGCTCGCGCGCGGCCGCCGTGTTGCGGGCGTCGCTCTCCCCGCCGGGCAGGGCCTGCTCGTACTCGCGGCCGGTGGCCTGCTCCCACAGCGACAGCGCCTGCCAGTACAGCGCGTTGAAGCGCCAGATGAGGCTGCTGCGGCCCGCCGCCCAGGGTCCCAGCGGGACCCGGGTCGAGCCGCGGGGCTTGTCGTGCTCCTCCAGCAGCGCACTGACCAGGCCCCGGAGGTCGGCCTCCGGGCAGCGCCGCAGGTCGATGGCCATTTCGAGGGCCACTTCGGCGGGACGCTCCGGCGGCGGGAAATGGCCATCGAGATCCCCGGGCGCGAGGACCGGCCGGCAGTCGGCGACCTCGCGGAAGCTGGACCGGTACTGGATCCAGTCACAGACCAGGGTCAACCGGGACAGGTCGACCGAACTGGCGCACAGGGCCTCGATGGCCGGGCCGATGGCCGCGGTCACGTCGACCGGGTCGGCCCCGCGCATCCTGCTCACCGGGCGCACGTCAACCCGCATGACCGGGCCTTCCGGCGCTGAGCGGGACCAGGCCGGCCTGCTCCAGGATCGCGGGGACGCGGTGCTCGTTCCCGACGGCCATCACGTGCACCCCGGCCACGCCGGGCATCTGCCGCAGCCCGCGGATGGTCTCGGCGCAGGCCGCCATGCCCTCGTCCGCGACCCGGCCGGCCGGGACGCCGCGCAGCCGGCGGGCCAGCCCTTCGGGCACCCGCACGCCGGGCACGCCCTGTTCCAGGTGGCTGAGCGCGCGCAGCGAGGAGATCGGGCCCACACCGGCCAGGATGTGGCATCGTTCGTCCAGCCCCAGGTCACGGACCTGGGCCAGCCAGGGCGCGAACGAGGCCGGGTCGAACACGTACTGGGTCTGCACGAACTGCGCCCCGGCGGCGACCTTCTCGGCCAGGCGCACGGCGGGCGCGGCGGACGGGTTCTCGACCGAGCCGAGGAACCAGTGCGGCGGCGGCTTGAGCTCGCGGCCGGACAGCAGCTTTCCCTCGTCGCGCATGGCCCGCGCGGCCCGCAGGAGCTGGATGCTGTCCAGGTCGAACACGGGCGTGGCCCCCGAGTGGTCGCCGAAGCGCGGGTGGTCGCCGGTCATGATCAGGATGTTCGGTATGCCCAGGGCCGACGCACCGAGCAGGTCGGACTGGAGCGCGATGCGGTTGCGGTCCCGGCAGGTGACCTGCATGACCGGCTCGACCCCGGCGGCCAGGGCGGCCAGGCTCCCGGCCCAGCTCGCCAGCCGGACCGACGCGCCCTGGTTGTCGGTGATGTTGACCGCGCTGACCCAGTCGCGCAGCGCCGCCACCTTCCGCGTGACCGCCCCGGCGTCGGCGCCTCTCGGCGGGCCGATCTCGGCGGTCACCGTGAACGCGCCGCTCTCCAGGGCCGCGCGGAACCGGCCCGGCCGCGGGTCCTGGCCGTCTGTGCTGGCGCTCATCGGCGCCCCTTTCCGCCGCTCACCCTCAGGATCGAAAACCTGGGGGATCAGATCAACATGGCCTGCCACAACGTCGCCCGCGCGCCCTTGTGTCACCGGGACAACGCGGCCAGGAGCGGGTCCAGGGCGGCCAGGTCGCCGCCGGGGAACGTCAGCACCACGCCCTGGACCAGCGGCCGGGCCTCGGTGAGCAGCGCCGCGGCCAGTTCGACCCCGGCCCGGGCCGCGCCCGGCCCGGCCCGCTCCATCGTGGTGAGCACGCCGCGCGGTATGGCGATGTCGGGCACCTCGTGCGACAGGTAGTCGGCCTCCTCGAAGCCGCGCAGCGGCACGACCGACAGCAGCACGGGGACGCTGTCGTCCGACAGGGCGGCCAGCACCCGCCGCAGCCGGCTCAGCTCGTACACGGGGCGGCTGATCAGGAACCTGGCCCCGGCCTGGATCTTGCTGGCCGTGCGGGCGATCTCGGCGTCGAGGTCGGCCGCGCTCGGGTTGAACCGGGCGCCCGCGTGGAACGAGGTCTTGGTGGCCAGCGGCAGCCCGTTGCAGTCGGTGCCCTGGTTCAGCCCGGCCACCAGCTCGACCAGGCCGACCGAGTCCACGTCCCAGATGCCGTCCACGTTGGGGTAGTCGCCCAGCAGCGGCGGGTTGCCGGTCTCGCAGACGACGTTCCTGACCCCGAGCGCGTTCGCCCCGAGCAGGTCGGCCTGCAGGGCCATGATCGTCTTGTCCCAGGTGGTGACCGTGGCGATGGCCTCGACGCCGGCCCGCTGCTGCAGCGCGAACGCCAGGTCGATCGAGCTGAGCTGGGCCCGGGGGCTCTGTCGCGAGGCCACGAAGAACTTGTCGATGCCCCGCTCGCGCAGGGCCGCGGCCTGGTCGGCGGCCTCGTCGGCGGCCCCGCCGACGGGCGGCGCGATCCCGGCCGCGACCACGAACTCGCCGCCGCTCAGGCGCTCGCTCAGCGCCCCGCCCGGGCTGGTCAGCAGGACCGGGGCGGCCGGCCGCGGCGCGGCGGCGGCGGTCGCCTGCCCACGGCCGCGGGCCGGGGGCAGGCCGGAGATCTCCGCCGCGGCCGCCTGGATCTGGGCCGGCGTGGTGCCGCAGCAGCCGCCGACCAGGGTCGCCCCGGCCTCGACCAGGCGGCGCGCGTACCGCGCGAAGTACGCGCCGTCCACGTTGTACTCGAACCGCCGCCCGGCCACCCGGCGGGGCAGGCCCGCGTTCGGCTGCGCGCTGACCGGCAGCGCGGTGTGCGGCACCAGCGCCTCGACGACCGACGCCGCGCCCTGCGGGCCCAGCGTGCAGTTGGTGCCGAGCATGACGATCGGCAGGCCGCTGAGCACGGCGGCCACCTCGCGCGGGCTCTCGCCGCCGAGAGTCTGGCCGTCGCCGGCGAACGTGGCCTGGGCGATCACCGGCAGGCCGGTCACGTCGGCGGTCACCCGGACCGCCTCGGCCAGTTCGTCCAGGTACCCGAACGTCTCCAGGATGATCGCGTCCACACCGCCCTCGGCCAGCCACCCGACCTGCTCGCGGATGGCCTCGACCCGCTGCGCCGGCGCGACCCGCCGGCGCTGGCTGGCGGTGACCGCGGGCGACACCGAGCCGGCCACGAACACCGGCCGCCCCGCGCCCGCGGCCGCCCGCGCGGCCAGCCCGGCGCCGGCCAGGTTGATGTCGCGGGCCAGGTCACCGAAGCCCTGATCGGTCAGCCGGAGCCGGTTCGCCCCGAACGTGTTGGTCAGGATCATGTCGGCGCCCGCGCTGAGGTAGCTCTCGTGGACGGTGCTGACCAGGCCCGCGTTGGACAGGTTGAGCTCGGGCAGCGCGCGGTCCAGCGAGTTGCCCGCCGCGTGCAGCATCGTGCCCATGGCCCCGTCGCAGATCAGCACCTGCTCGCGCAGCGCGGTCACCAGGTCGGTC
>DATAVV010000313.1:0-11731 GCA_036267555.1 Streptosporangiaceae bacterium
GCCGCCGGACCAGCAGCTCGCAGGCGTCCGCCTCGGAGAGCACGTCCAGACTGAGCGGGTACGCGCCCTCGGTCGCGACCAGGCCGGTGAGCTGGCACCGGCTGGTGATGAGCACCGGGCAGCCGGAGTGGCCGGGCAGCAGCGGGCGCACCTGGTCGGCGTCGGCCACGTTGTCCAGCAGGACCAGCATCCGCTGGCCCGCCAGCAGGCTGCGGTACAGGGCCGCCTGCGCCTCGACGGACTCGGGGATCTGCCCCGAGGGGACCTGCACGGCACGCAGCAGGCCGCGCAGCGCCTTGGCGGGCGCGACCGGCCGCCCGTGCGGGCCGAACCCGCGCAGGTTGACGTAGATCTGCCCGTCGGGGAACCGGTCCGCGACCCGGTGCGCGAAGTGCACCGCCAGCGAGGTCTTGCCCACCCCGACGGTGCCGGAGATCACCCAGACGACGTTCGGGCGGTCGGCATCCATGGCCTGGCTGACCAGCTCGTTCAGCGACTTGAGCTCGGCGGTCCGGCCGGCGAAGTGCGCCGTCGCGGGTGGTAGCTGGCGCGGTACAGCGCCACCATGAGCATCCCGGCGAGCCGCTCGGCCAGCGGGTGCCGGGCCAGCAGCGTGATGTGGTCTTCCATCCCGACTCCCCGGACGAGCAGCCCGTGCGACGAGGTCGATGACTGATCGTAACCAGCGCCATCTTCGTATTTCGTCTTATAACCGGCAAGAATCTCGCATCGTGATGTACCTGTCATCGCTTCGTTGCGCCCGCGCCGCCGGGGCGTTGCGGCCGGGCCGCATGATGGCAGGGCCGTCAGGCGGCTCACCAGGGATGATGGGCCGGCGAGGGACGGCCGCCTCGACATCATCCGACCGTCACGAGGGCAGGGAGCTGACGCCGATGGCAGGACCGGTAACCATAGCCGTGCTGGGCGCCGGCGCCCGGGGCACCGTGTTCGCCAGCTTTGCCGAGCAGTTCCCGCAGCGGGCGCGGATCGTGGCCGTGGCCGACCCCCGGGTCGACCGGCGCGACGCGCTGGCCGGCCGGCTAGACGTGCCCGCCGGGCAGCGGTTCGCCGACTGGCGGGACCTGGCGGCGGCCGGCCGGCTGGCCGACGCGGTCGTCGTGACGACCCCGGACCGCGAGCACGCGGCCCCGGCGACCCGCCTCGCCGGGCTGGGCTACCACATCCTGCTGGAGAAGCCGATCGCGCCGACCTGGGAGGAATGCGTCCAGGTCGTCGAGGCCGCCGAGCGTGCCGGGGTGATCCTGGCCGTCTGCCACGTGATGCGGTACACGCCGTACACCGAGGCGGTGAAGCAGGTCGTGGCCTCCGGCCGGCTCGGCCAGATCGTCGGCGTGGAGCACACCGAGCCGGTCGGCTGGTGGCACTTTGCCCACGCCTACGTGCGCGGCAACTGGCGCCGGGCCGACGAGGCCGGGCCGAGCGTGCTGACCAAGTGCTGCCATGACCTCGACTGGCTGCGCTTCATCGTCGGCCGGCCGCCCGTCTCGGTGTCGAGCCACGGCGGGCTGCACCACTTCACCGCGGCCAGCCGGCCGGACGGGGCCGCCGACCGCTGCCTGGACTGCGGCATCGAGCCCACCTGCCCGTACTCGGCCTCGCGGCTCTACTTCGGCTTCCTGAATGACCCGAAGCGCCGGCAGTGGCCGCTGTCGGTGGTCACCACCGACCTGACCGAGCGCGGCGTGCGGCAGGCCCTGCGCGAGGGCCCCTACGGCCGCTGTGTCTACGCCTGCGACAACGACGTGGCCGACCACCAGGTCACCACCATCGAGTTCGACGGCGGGGTGATCGCCACGCTGACCATGAGCGCGCTCACCCCCTACGCGCGGCGCTGGACGCGGATCATGGGCTCGCGCGGGTTTCTGGAGGGCGACGGCCACCAGGTCACCGTGACCGACTTCGTGACCGGCCAGGCCGAGCCGGTGGCGGTGGCTGCCCCTGTGCCCGGCGCGGGAAGCGGGCACGGCGGCGGCGACTTCGGCGTGATCGGGGCCTTCGCCGACGCGGTCGCGACCGGTGACCGCTCACTGATCCGCACCGGCCCGCGAGAGTCGCTGGACAGCCACCGGATGGCGTTCGCCGCCGAGCGCAGCCGCCAGAGCGGCACGCCAGCGTCGTTGTCCCCTTAGCGGGGAAGCCGGGGCAACCGTCTGTCCTTCGGCCCGGACGAAACCCGCTGGCCGTGATGCCCCGCCGCCTGGCGCGCTACCGGCTCTGGTCGGCCGGCGCTTCCCCGGGCTCGTCCAGGGCGGCGATGAACCTGGTGAGCAGGCCGGCGAACGTGTCGCGTTCCGCCGCGCTCCAGCCGTTCATGGCCTGAGTGGCCTGGGCGCGCCGGTGCTGGTGCACCTGGTCCAGGTAGGCCTGCCCCTCGCTGGTGAGCAGAAGGTGGGAAAGCCGGCCGTCGTGCTTGTCGGACGCCCGGTAGATGAGGCCGGCGGCCGTGGCCTCCCTGGCGATCTTGCTGGCCCGCGGCTGGTCGACGTCCAGCAGCCGGGCCAGGCCGGTCACCGTGGTGGTCTGGCCCGAGGCGGCCTGGCTATCGACCAGGTCGAGAAGCTCGGTCACGGTCACGCTGACCGCCTGCCCCTGCTCGCGCTGCCCCTGGTCGCGCCCGGCGCGACGGGCCAGGGCCCGGCGGCTCTGACGTCGGGCGATGGTCCCCATAGCCTGCTCAACGATCGCCTCTGGCGGTTGCTTCACTTAGCGCTCCACGAATCCACGACGCATAATCCCCGGCATGTACATGCTACCCGACATGTACATGCAAGTTGACCTGTACATGCTAGCCGACATGTACAGGTTAGACGACATGTACATGCCAGCCGACCTCTACATGCCAGCCGACATGTACATGTACGGCGACATGTATATGCTCACGGCCAGCGCCAGTGGCGAGTTTGGGGCTGATCTTGGCTATGAATGTGAGTTCGGGGTTCATCGATGAGCCCTGGACTCACATTCATAGGCACCGGATAGCCGCACGGCCCGGATACGGCGACACCCGGAGCCGGGCGTGCACCGCGACCGGGATCTCAGGACGCGGTGCTGGTGAGTTCGTGATCGGCGGGCTCCGCCGCGGCGAGGGGGGCCCGGCCGCAGATCAGGTCGGCGGCACGCTCGGCGATCGCGATCGTCGGGGCGTTGGTGTTGCCGCGCGGGACGGTCGGCATGACCGAGGCGTCCACCACGCGCAGGCCCTTGACCCCGCGCACGCGCAGTTCCGGGTCCACGACGCTGGCTAGCCTGCTCGCGGCCACCTTGGAGTCGCCGCCCATCGCGCAGGTGCCGACCGGGTGGTAGATGGTCGTGAGGTTCTGCCGGATGAACGCCCTGATCTCGGTGTCGGTCTGGACGTCGTCGCCGGGCGCCAGCTCGGACCGGCAGATCTTGGACATGGGGCGGGCGGCCGCGAACTCCCTGGCCAGCCTGACCCCGGTCACCAGCGGCTCGATGTCGGACCCGACAGACAGGTAGGCCGGGTCGATCAGCGGCTTGTGGCGCGGGTCGGAGCCGCGCAGCCTGACCTGGCCGCGGCTGCCCACCGCGACCAGGGTGACCAGCAGCGACAGGGCACGGACGGCGGGGTCGGTCAGGCCACCGTTCTGGTATGGGGCGGGCAGCGCGTGCCACTGGAGGTCGGGCGCGGGGAGCCCCTCGTCGGTGCGGGTGAACCCGCCGGACTCCGCGACGTTCGTGGTCAGCGGCCCGGAGTGCATGAGCTGCCAGCGGGCCAGGTTCTTGGAACTGACCTGCTCCCAGAGACCGCGGGTCTTCGGCGTGTGCCACATGGCCGTCACCACCGGGTGATCGGACAGGTTCGCGCCGACCCCGGGGCTTTCCACCAGCACGGGGATGTCGTGCTCACGCAGGTGGTCGGCGGGGCCGACCCCGGACAGCATGAGCAACTGCGGGCTGCCGATGGCCCCGGCGGCCAGGATGATCTCGCTCTCGGCGTGTGCCGTCTTCGCCACGCCGCGCCGCAGGTAGTGCACGCCCGTGGCGTGGCCGCCGGAAATGGCGATGCCGGTGACCAGGGCGTCGGTCTCCACGGTCAGGTTCTTCCTGTCCGCGGCCGGGTGCAGGTAGGCGTCGGCCGCCGACCAGCGCCGGCCCCGCCGCTGTGTCACCTGGTAGAAGCCGACACCGTCCTGCCGGGGGCCGTTGAAGTCGTCGTTGGCCGCCAGGCCCGAGTGCTTGGCCGAGTCCACGAACGCGCTGGTCAGCGGCGACTTGTAGCGGGGGTCCTGCACGTCGAGCGGGCCGGACGCGCCGTGGTAAGGCGAAGCGCCGCGGGAGTTGTTCTCCGCGCGCAGGAAGTACGGCAGCAGGTCGGTGTATCCCCAGCCCTCGCAGCCGTATTCGTCGCGCCAGGTGTTGTAGTCGTAGCGGCTGCCGCGGATATAGATCATCGCGTTGATCGACGACGACCCGCCGAGGGTTTTGCCGCGCGGCCAGTAGATGGACCGGCCGCCGGCGCGCTCTTGCGGGACCGTCTGGTAGTTCCAGTCGTAGGTGCTCTGGAACAGCAGATTCAGCGCGGCGGGAATGTGGATCTCGTCCGCGTCGTCGGGCGGACCCGCCTCCAGCAGCAGCACACGCGTGTCAGGGTTCTCACTGAGCCGCGCAGCTAGCACGCAACCGGCGCTCCCGGCACCGACGATGACATAGTCGTACACGGCCAGCCTCCCGAACATAGTTCGGACATTTGCCCGTATACCTTACCGATTACCGGGGTACTCGGGGGCACTTTATCTGGCCTCTACCGGCATGCAAGCGCGCCCCCGGCCCGATGGACCGGGGGCGCGCTCCCCCCACATACACGGCCGCTCGGCTGCCGGCGGGCCCCCGAGATCCGCCGGGCATCGTCACGAGCAGGCCGGCGGGCCTTTCAGCCCGCTACCCAGGCCTACTTCCCCCGATTTCGGCCTGGTCAGGGTCATCAACCTCGGTGACCGAAACCACATCTTCAGCGTTGAAAGCCGGTCACCTTCCGGCGATCACCCTTCGTACACCTACGATGCCACATCGTGGTGTTGATGTGAATACCCCAGGTCAGAGGCCCAAAACAACCAGGAGCAACTTCTCTTGCTGGATCCCTCCAGACCCTCTGATCCCAAGCAACCCAGGTGTTTCGGCACCAGTTCTGGTGGCATTCGGCTAGGGTTCGCGCTCACGACGAACCGGAGAGCGCCCGATACGGTGGACGTCATGGCACATGACAGCCGGGAGACCCCCGTGGTCCTCTCCCGCATTTACACCCGCACCGGGGACGACGGGACCACCGCGCTCGGTGACGCCAGCCGCGCGGCCAAGACCGACCCCCGGCTGGCCGCCTACGCCGACGTGGACGAGGCGAACTGCGCCATCGGCGCCGCCGTCACGATGGGCGGCCTGCCCGACGACATCACCAGCCTGCTGGTCCGGCTGCAGAACGAGTTGTTCGACGTGGGCGCCGACCTGTGCAACCCGGTAGCCGGGCCGAGCGAGGAGCCGGCCTACCCGCCGCTTCGCATCGACGAGGAGTACATCACCCGGCTCGAGCAGGCGTGTGACCAGCACAACGAGGGGCTACCCGTGCTGCGCAGCTTCGTGCTCCCCGGCGGCAGTGCGGGCGCGGTGCTGTTGCACACGGCGCGGACCGTGGTCAGGCGGGCCGAACGCAGCACCTGGGCGGCCGTCGAGGCCCACGGGCCAACCGTGAGTCCGCTGCCGGCCAAGTACCTGAACCGCCTGTCCGACCTGCTGTTCATCCTGGCCCGGCGGGCCAACGAGCCCGGCGGCGACCTGCTCTGGAAACCAGGCGCTCAGCGCTAAGGCTTTACCTGGGTCAGCCGAGTTCGGAGAGGGGGCCAGGTGGGGCGGCTTCCAGCCAGGCTAGGAGGCCGGTGAGGGCGTCGTCGCTGAGAGCCAGTTCGATGCGGGGCGCGGCCGTCCCGATGTCGCATTCGACTACGACCGCGGCCGAGCCGATGCTGGTCACCTCGACCGGGTCGGCAGGCCGGCGGGCCACGACGCTCAGCGCGCGGCGGGTGTAGACCTCCCCCGCGCGCAGTCGCAGCCCGAATACCGGGTACCAGCGCAGCGCGTCGGACTGGTAGGCGGCGAGCCCGAGCCGCCAGCGCCGGTCTCCGGCGCGGCGCAGGCCGCATTCGACGGTGCCGCCACTGCGCTCGATCAGGGTCCGGCGGACGGCGATCGCGATCGCGCAGGCCAGCGCGACGACCAGGATGATGATCAAGAGCCAGCCAGCGTCTAGCGCTAGCCGTCCCCCTGCCAACCCTGGCCCTCTCCGCGCTGACCTTCGTCAGGCCCGGTCAGCCGGCTCGCCAGCGGCTCTGAGCAGCGCGCGGTAGTACCGGACGTCCCCGGGCTCCTCGCTTCCGCTGTCCGAGCCCGCTGCCTGTTGCAGGGCCTCGTCCAGGGAGGTGCGGGCGGCCGTGGTGTCCACCTCGCTGCCGAGCTGGGCGTCGCGGGCCAGCACCGATACCCGGTCATCGGCTACGGAGAAGAAGCCGCCGTACACCGCGGCCACGACCTCCCCACCGCCGGAACCGCCGGAGCCGCCGTCGGAACCGGCGCCGCCCTCGGGCCGGATCCGGACCAGGCTGCCCTCGGCCAGGATGCCGAGCACGGGCGTGTGGCCGGTCAGCACGCCGATGTCGCCGTCCAGGGTCTTGGCGATGACCATCTCGGCATTGCCGGCCCAGATCTCGCCTTCCGGGACGACCAGTTCCACCCGCAGGGTCACCGGACCACCCCGCGCGCCCGCGCCACAGCGCCCGCCGCCACAGCGCCCGCCGCCACAGCACCCGCCGCCATAGCGCTCTCCGCCACAGTGCCTTCCGTCACGACCGCTCCAGGTCCTTGGCCTTCTTTTCCACGTCCTCGATCCCGCCGACCATGAAGAAAGCCTGCTCGGGGAACTGGTCGTACTTCCCCTCGGCGATCGCCTTGAACGAGGCAATGGTCTCGTCCAGCGGGACGAACACCCCCGGCTGGCCGGTGAACTGCTGGGCGACGAACATGGGGTGGGACAGGAACCGCTCGATGCGCCGGGCCCGCTGCACGGTGACCCGGTCTTCCTCGGACAGCTCGTCGATGCCGAGGATCGCGATGATGTCCTGCAGTTCCTTGTACCGCTGCAGGATCCGCTGCACCTCGCGGGCCACATCGTAGTGCTCCTGGCCGACGTACGCGGCGCTGAGGATCCGAGAGGTGGAGTCGAGCGGGTCGACCGCCGGGAAGATCCCCTTCTGGGTGATCTCACGGGACAGCACCGTGGTCGCGTCGAGCTGGGCGAACGTGGCGTGCGGCGCGGGGTCGGTGATGTCGTCGGCGGGCACGTAGATCGCCTGCATGGAGGTGATCGAGTGCCCCCGGGTGGAGGTGATCCGCTCCTGAAGCTGCCCCATCTCGTCGGCCAGCGTCGGCTGGTAGCCCACGGCGGACGGCATCCGGCCGAGCAGCGTGGACACCTCCGAGCCCGCCTGGGTGAACCGGAAGATGTTGTCGATGAACAGCAGCACGTCCTGTCCCTGCACGTCGCGGAAGTACTCCGCCATCGTGAGGGCGGACAGGCCGACCCGCAGCCGGGTGCCCGGCGGCTCGTCCATCTGGCCGAAGACCAGCGCGGTGTCCTTGATCACGTTGGACTCGGTCATCTCGACGAACAGGTCGTTGCCCTCGCGGGTCCGCTCGCCGACGCCCGCGAACACCGACACGCCGCCGAAGTTCTTGGCCACCCGGGTAATCATTTCCTGGATCAGCACGGTCTTGCCCACGCCGGCCCCGCCGAACAGGCCGATCTTGCCGCCCCGGACGTACGGGGTCAGCAGGTCGAGGACCTTGATCCCGGTCTCCAGGATCTCGGTCCTGGCTTCAAGCTGGTCGAACGCCGGCGGGTCGCGGTGGATCCCCCACCGCTCGGTGATCTCCAGGGAGGCGGTCGGCACGTCCAGGGTCTCGCCGAGCACGTTGAACACGTGGCCCTTGGTCACGTCCCCCACCGGCACCGTGATCGGCCCGCCGGTGTCGGTGACCGGGGCGTCGCGCACCAGCCCGTCGGTCGGCTGCATGGAGATGGCCCGCACGACGTTGTCCCCGATGTCCTGGGCGACCTCCAGGGTCAGCGTCCGCTCCTGCTCGCCCAGTTTCACGTCCGTGCGCAGCGCGTTGTAGATGCCGGGAATCTGGTCGGCCGGGAACTCCACGTCGACGACGGGACCGATGACCCGCACGACCCGGCCGGTGCCCTCGGACGTGGCCGCGTCCGGGGTGTTCTCTTCGGTAGTGGTCATGGCGTGCTCACTAACTCCCTGTGGTCGTCTCTGCCAGCGCGTTAGCGCCCCCGACGATCTCGCTGATTTCCTGGGTGATCTCGGCCTGCCGGGCCTTGTTAGCCTCCAGCGTAAGCTGGTCCAGCAGGTCATTGGCATTGTCCGTCGCCGACTTCATGGCCCGGCGCCGGGCGGCGATCTCGGCCGCCGCCGCGTCCAGCAGCGCGTGGAAGATCCGGCTCTCCACGTACCACGGCAGCAGCGCGTTCAGCACGTCCTCCGGGGACGGCTCGAACTCGTACAGTGGCACCGCGCCGCGTTCGGGCGCCTCGGTGGTTTCCTCAATCTCCAGCGGCAGGATTCGGCGGGTGACCGGACTCTGGGTCAGCATGGACACGAACTCGGTGTGCACCATGTAGATCTCGTCGACGCCGCCCTCGCTCGCGGGCTTGTCGTACGCCTCCAGCAGCGCGGCCGTTATCTCGCCGGCGTTGGCGTTGCGCGGCGTATCGGAGAAACCGCTCCACTCGCCGGCCATCTCGCGCTGGCGGAACCGGTGCCAGACGATGCCCTTGCGGCCAGCCACGAACGGGACCGCCTCGATCCCGCGCTCTTCCAGCAGCGCCCGCAGGTTCTGTGCCTCGCGCAGCACGCTGGTGTTGTACCCGCCGCAGAAGCCGCGGTCGCTGGTCATGATCAGCACCGCGGCGCGGGCCGGGTTCTGCGGTTCGGTCGTCAGCGGGTGATCGATCTGCGACGACCGGCTGACCACGGCCTCGACCGCCCAGGTGATCTCCCGGGCGTACGGCTCGGCGGACTGCACCCGCTGCTGGGCCTTGATGATCCGCGACGACGCGATGAGCTCCTGGGCACGGGTGATCTTAGCGGTGGACTGAACGGACCTGATCCGCCGCCTGACCAGACGAAGTTGCGCTCCCACAGGCCCGCCCTACGCCCCGGCCGACGTGCCGGAGTCGGACTTCGGCACGTACTTCTTGACGGTCTCCTGGTCCTCTTCGACCTCGGATGCGTCGCCCTCGTCGGCCTCGTCGGACACCAGCATCTCGCCCGCGTGGGTCTCGAAGCCGTTGCGGAACTGGTCGATCGCGTCTTTGAGCGCGGTCACGGTGTCGTCGGACAGTTGCCCGGTCTCCCGGATCGTGTCGTAGATCCCGGATTTGGACTGCTGTAGGTAGTCGAGGAACTCGGACTCGAACCGGCTGATGTCTTCCACCGGCACGTCGTCGAGGTAGCCGGAGGTGCCCGCCCACACCGAGATCACCTGGCGCTCCACCGGCATCGGGCTGTACTGCGGCTGCTTGAGCAGTTCGACCAGCCGCGCCCCGCGGTCAAGCTGGGCCCGGGAGACCGGGTCCAGGTCAGAGGAGAACGAGGCGAACGCCTCCAGATCGCGGAACTGCGAGAGCGCGAGCTTGAGGCCGCCCGCGACCGTCTTCATCGCCTTGATCTGCGCGTCGCCGCCGACCCTGGAGACCGACTGGCCGACGTTGATCGCGGGCCGGACGCCGGAGTTGAACAGGTCCGTTTCCAGGAAGATCTGCCCGTCGGTAATAGAGATCACATTCGTCGGGATATACGCGGAGATGTCGTTGGCCTTGGTCTCGACGATCGGCAATCCGGTCATCGAGCCGGCGCCGAGGTCGTTGGACAGCTTGGCGCAGCGCTCCAGCAGCCGCGAGTGCAGGTAGAACACGTCGCCCGGGTAGGCCTCGCGGCCGGGCGGGCGGCGCAGCAGCAGGGAGACGGCCCGGTAGGCCTCGGCCTGCTTGGTCAGGTCGTCGAAGACGATCAGCACGTGCTGGCCCGCGTACATCCAGTGCTGGCCGATCGCCGAGCCGGTGAACGGGGCGATGTACTTGAAGCCGGCCGGGTCCGAGGCGGGCGCGGCCACGATCGCGGTGTACTCCAGCGCGCCCGCGTCCTCGAGCGACTGCCGGACCTGCGCGATCGTCGAGCCCTTCTGGCCGACGGCCACGTAAACGCACTTGACCTGCCGGGCCGGGTCGCCCGAGTCCCAGTTGCCCTTCTGGTTGATGATCGTGTCGATGGCGATGGCGGTCTTGCCGGTCTGGCGGTCGCCGATGATCAGCTCGCGCTGGCCGCGGCCGACCGGGGTGATCGCGTCGATGGCCTTGATCCCGCTCTGCAGCGGCTCGCTCACCTTCTGCCGCTCCACCACCGACGGCGCCTGCAGCTCAAGCTGCCGCAACTCGGTGCCCTCGATCGGGCCCCGGCCGTCCATCGGGTTGCCGAGCGGGTCAACCACCCGGCCGAGGAAGCCGTCGCCCACGGGGACGGACAGCACCTCGCCGGTGCGCTTCACCCGCTGGCCCTCGTCGATCTTGCTGAACTCGCCGAGGATGACCACGCCGATCTCGCGCACGTCCAGGTTCAGCGCCAGGCCGCGGGTGCCGTCCTCGAACTCGAGCAGCTCGTTGGCCATGGTCGAGGGCAGGCCCTCGACGTGGGCGATACCGTCACCGCACTCGGCGACGATGCCCACTTCCTCGGTGGATGTGGCGTCCGGCTCGTACTCTTCGACGAAACGCGCCAGCGCGTCCCGGATCTCCTCCGGCCGGATAGTCAGCTCCGCCATGGTCCTCGCGTCTCTCTCTGCGCCATCTTCTTGCCAGGTATCGGTGGGTTCAGCCGGCCAGCTTGCGCCGGAGCCCGGCTAGCCGGGTGGCGACGCTGCCGTCGATCAGGTCGTCCGCGATCTGCACGGTCATGCCGCCGATGACCCGGGGATCGAGCACTACATTCAGGTGTACGTCGCGGCCATAGGACGCGGCAAGGGCCCGGGCGAGCCGGCGGCGCCGCTCCTGGCTGAGCGCGGCCGCGACGTGTACCTCGGCCACGAGCCGATCCCGCCGCTGCGCGGCTAGCTGGGCGTACTCTTCCAGGCTCGCATCCAGACTACGTCCCCGGCCCTGCACCGCGGCCTGCGTGACCAGCCGCAGCGTCTGCTCGGTCACCTTGCCGTCCAGCAGCGCCCCGAGCAACTCGCGCTTGCGGTCGGCCGCGACGAACGGGCTCGACAGCGCCGACCGGAGCTCGGGCTCGCCGTTCACGACGCGGCCGAACCGGAACAGCTCGTCCTCGAGGTCGTCGAGCTTGCGCGCCTTGTCCGCGACCTCGACCATCGCCAGCACGGCAAGCTGGTCAACCGCGTCGGGCAGGTCGGCGGGTTCGGACCAGTGCTCACTGACCAGCTCCGACACCAGGCTCAGGGTCGCGGGCGCGACCCTGGACCCCAGCAGGGCCTCGACCAGCCCCGTCTTGGCCCCGGCCGGCCGGGTCGGGTCGGACAGCATCCGGCGCAGCCCGACTTCGGAGTCGAGCAGCCCCGTCACGGCGAACAACTCGTCGCTGAGCTGGCCCGGGTCGGCGCCGTCGGACAGGACCGCGGC
>DATAVV010000314.1:0-9113 GCA_036267555.1 Streptosporangiaceae bacterium
CCGGCGTTCATGCCGAACATGCTCGGCAGCAGGTCGTTGTAGTCGACGTCGGCGCTGTGCACGCTGTCGCGGTCGCCGCCCGGGCAGGTGTGGATGCCGATCCTGGACCGTTCCTCGGGGCTGAACCGGGCCAGCACCCGGTTGTTCAGCTCGATGAAGTGCGGCAGCATGCCCCGCCCGGTCCACGGGTTGCGCGGGTCGGCCCGGGTGGCCAGGCGGCCCTCGGTGAAGTCGATGGACACCCGCGCCGCGCCGGCCGCGAACGCCTGCCGGATGTCCTTCTCGCACTCGTTGACGAGGTCCTCCTCGAAGGCCTCCCGCGAGTAGCCGGGCAGCTCGTCGTCGAGCGGGTACAGCAGGGCCAGCATGGACGGGGCGATCACGGCCTGCTTCAGCGGCTTGCTGGTCAGGCCGGTGGACTTGCGCAGCGTGTCGGCGGCGTAGGTCTTGTACCGGAACGGCCCGCCGGTGAGCCGGGGAAGCTGGCGGCGGTGCCCGTCGGCGAAGATCGCGAAATACTGTCCGCCGTCCCCGGCCAGGTGGTCGGCCAGCCCGGTGCCGGCCAGGGTGTCGGTGATCGCGTAGGTCGCGAAGCTCGACCACCGCTGCTCGCCGTCGGAGACGATCGGCTCCCCGGTCGCCTCACCGCGCTCGATCGAGTCCCTGACCGCCTTGTCCTGCTCGGCTTCGAGCTGGTCGTGGCTGATCGCGGCGGCGTCGTACTGGCCGTATGCCTTCTGGAGCTTGCTCGGGCGCGGCAGCGAGCCGACGGGTTCGGTCGGGATCCCGGTCGCGGTACGCGGGTCGTAGTCGGTCATGGCGGTCATCCCCTAGATCGGTCTGCGGGCACGCGCGAGCGCTGAGTTACAAGGTAGAGATAGACCGGCCTGTCTCATCTGTCCTATTCGGAACACTAGACCCGGCGCCGGCCAGGGTCAACGGGCGATGCCAGGGCTCCGGGAGAGCGCCGGGTGAGGCGCCTGGTACGGGGGGGAATATCCGGCTTCGCCGGGAATCTCCGGCGGCCCCGGGTTTCTGGCGCCGGGTAACCACCTGAGCAGGCATCAAGCCGGGGCGGCGCGGTATTGCCGCAGCTTGTCGGCCGCCGCGGTCTAGGGCACACGGGACGGACAGGCTAAAATTGTCAGCGTTGGTGGCCCCAGAAACCCGGCGCCAGCACTGAGGACGGCTGCAGTTCGGTCGCCCCCGCACCGACCCGCGGCGGACATTGTCAGTCCGCCGGCCCGGACCTGGAGGGGGTCGTCATGACCGTCCCGCATCTTCTTGGCGTACCAGAAACCGATCAGGCCGAACCTCTCAGCGTCGATGACGCTTACGCCAGGTCGCAGCAGGTGGCGCTCACGCCGTCGCAGGTCGGCCCCGTCGGGCTGGAGATCGAGACCCATCTCGTGGACCTGGATTCGGTGTGCGACCGGGTGTCCTGGAACCGGATCGACCCGATGCCGCCCGCGGTCTGCGCGGCCGCCGGGCGCAACGCGGTCACCCTGGAGCCCGGCGGCCAGCTCGAGCTGTCCGGCCCGCCCGCGCCGGACATCCTGACCGCCGTGACCGAGATGCGGCGGGACGGGGCCCGTGCCCGGCAGGCCCTGGCCGAGTTGCGCCTCGGCGTCGCGTACGCGGGCGCCGACCCGGTCCGGCCGTCCCGTCGGGTCAACCCGCGGTCCCGATACCGGGCCATGGAACAGCATTACGCGGCGACCGGGCGGGCCGCGTCGGGCGCGGTGATGATGAATTCCACCGCGGCCATGCAGGTCAACCTGGAGGCCGGGCCGGAGGGCGGGTGGCCGGAGCGGGTGGCCCGGGCGCACCGGCTGGGGCCCACACTGCTGGCCATCTCGGCCAGCTCGCCCTGGCTGCATGAGCGCGACACCGGGTGGAAGTCGGCCCGGCAGCGGGCCTGGAGCGGACTGGACGAGCGCGCCTGCGGGCCGGTGCCGGGCTGCGTCGGTCCCGGCGCCGGCGCCGACGCCGCCTGCGACCCGGCGGCGGCCTGGGCCCGGTTCGCGCTGCGGGCCCCGGTCACGTTCGTGTGCGCCGGCGGCGGCGGCGATGCGGCCGCCGTCGGCCGGGCGGTGCCGTTCGAGCGGTGGGCCAGCGGCGAGGTCCGCCTGGGCGGGCGGTGTCCCACGGCCGCCGACCTCGACGTCCACCTGACCACGCTGTTCCCGCCGGTCCGGCTGCGCGGCTACCTGGAATTGCGCTACCTCGACATGACCGCGCCGCGCTGGTGGCCGGCCATCGCGGCTGTCGCCACCACGCTGATGGACGACCCGGTCGCGGCCGACATGGCCACCGAGGCCACCGAACGCACCGCGCTGCGCTGGACCGAGGCGGCGCGCGACGGCCTGGACGACCCCGCGCTCGCCGAGTCCGCGCGCCGCTGCCTGGCCATCGCCGCGCCCCGGGTCCCGGCCGAGATGGGACCGGCCGTGGCCGACCTGGCCGACCTCATCGACTCCGGCCGCTGTCCCGGCGACCTGCTGGCCGGGCGGATCGCCGAGGTCGGGCCGGTCGCCGCGTTCAAGGAGCTAGCACATGCATGACGACGTCGTCCGCGATCTCGAGCGCGCCCGTGCCCGCACCCTGGCGCTGACCGACCTGGACGAGCCCACGCTGGTGGCGCAGCACGACCCGCTGATGAGCCCGCTGGTCTGGGATCTCGCGCACATCGGCCAGCAGGAAGAACTCTGGCTGCTGCGCGGTGGTGACCCCACCCGGCCGGGGATGCTCGCGCCCGACGTGGACTCGCTCTACGACGCGTTCAAGCACCGCCGGGCCGACCGCCCGGCCCTGCCGCTGCTGCCGCCGGTCGAGGCGCGCGCGTATGACTACGAGGTCCGCGGGCGCGTCCTCGACCTGCTGGAGCGCACCCCCTCCGGCGACCTGTTCACCGCGGGCATGGTCGTACAGCACGAAGATCAGCACGACGAGACGATGTTCGCGACCCTGCAGCTACGGCAGGGCCCGCCGGTGCTGCTGGCCCGGCGCGAGTTGCCGCCCGGCCGCGTGATCGTCACCGACCGCGTGTTCGTGGACGGCGGGCCGTTCCAGCTCGGCGTGGACGCGGCCGCCGAGCCGTTCTCCCTCGACAACGAGCGCCCCGGGCACATCGTCGACGTCGCGCCGTTCTGGATCGGCCGGGTGCCCGTGACCAACCAGCAGTGGTCGGACTTCATCGCCGAGCGCGGCTACCAGCGCCGCGAACTGTGGTCGGACCGGGGCTGGGCGCACCGCACCGAGGCCGACCTGCAGCGGCCGGAGTTCTGGACGGCGGCGGGCACGAGGCGGCGGTTCGGGGTCGAGGAGGAGGTGCCGCCCGGCGAGCCGGTGCAGCACATCAGCTACTTCGAGGCGGAGGCGTTCGCCAGGTGGGCCAGGGCCCGCCTGCCGACCGAGGTCGAATGGGAGAAGTCCTGCGCCTGGGACCCGGCCGCGAAGGCCAGGCGGAAGTGGCCCTGGGGGTCGGCGCCGCCCGGCGTGACCCTGGCCAACCTGGGCGGCCTGGGTCTGCGCCCGGCGCCGGCCGGGGCCTACCCGGACGGCGCGTCGGCTTACCGCGCCGAGCAGATGATCGGTGACGTGTGGGAGTGGACCTCGTCGGACTTCGGCCCGTGGCCGGGCTTCACCCCGATGATCTACCGCGACTACAGCGAGCCCTTCTTCGGCGGCGACTACAAGGTGCTGCGCGGCGGCTCCTGGGCCGTGGCGCCGGCCACGATCCGGCCGTCGTTCCGCAACTGGGACCATCCGACCCGGCGCCAGATCTTCACTGGCCTGCGGCTGGCGTGGGACGCCTGAGATGCGGTGCGTCTGAGTGTGCCGTCACCTCGCCTGGCTGGGCGCGCCGCGCTCGCTCGGTGAGCTGTTGCTGGGGCCGCCACACGGGCTTCTCGTGCAGTCCTACCGGCCCCGCCGGCAGCGTAACGGCATCATGAACGCCGACGGCTGGGGCGTCGGCTTCTACGCTGACGCCCGGCCGGAGCCGGCGCGGTGGCGCTCTAACCGTCCGATGTGGGGCGACGCGTCGTTCGCCTCGGTCGCGCCGGTGATCTGGTCCGGGTGCGTGCTGGCCGCGGTGCGCTCGGCCACGGCCGGGATGCCCGCGGACGAGACCGCGGCCGCGCCGTTCCAGTCGGGGCGGTGGCTGCTGTCGCACAACGGGGTCGTCGACCGGGCCGTGCTCGGCCCGCACCCCGCGGCCGAGTCCGTGTGCGACTCCGCGCTGCTGGCCGCGCACTTGTTCGGGTCCGGCCCGGAGCGGGCCGGCGAGTTCGTCACCGACCTGGGGAAGCGCGACCCCGGCGCGCGGCTGAACCTCCTGCTCACCGACGGCCAGCGGATCATCGCAACGCGGTGGGGCGACACGCTCAGCGTGCTGCGCGCCGACGACGGGGTGGTGGTCGCGAGCGAGCCCTACGACGACGACCCGCGCTGGGCCGACGTCCCCGAGTATCACCTCGTCGAGGTTGCGGCCGACACCGTGGCCATCACCGAACTGGAGAGATGACCGATGCCCCTATCCAATCGCGTCGAGGCCCAGCCTGGCCGGCACCTCGAGGCGTTGCGCGCGGATGTGGCGGCCGGGCTGACCGCCAGCCCGAAGACGCTGCCGCCCAAGTACTTCTACGACGCACGCGGCAGCGAACTGTTCGACGAGATCACCCGGCTGCCCGAGTACTACCTGACCCGGGCGGAGACCGCGATCCTGCGTCAGCGCGCGCCCGAGATCGCCGCGCTGTCGGGGGCTGAGTCCCTGGTGGAACTGGGCAGCGGCACGTCGGCCAAGACCCGGCTGCTGCTGCGGGCGCTGCGCGACGGCGGGACGCTGCGCGAGTTCGTGCCGTTCGACGTGGACCCGGCCGTGCTCACCGACGCCACCGAGGCGCTGGCCGCCGAGTTCCCTGGGCTGGCGATAGCGCCGTTCGTCGGCGACTTCGAGCGCGACCTGAGGGCGGTCCCGGCGGGCGGGCGCCGCACGATCGCGTTCATCGGGTCGACGATCGGCAACCTCGAGCCGGCCGCCCGCGCGGCGTTCCTGGCCCAGGTCGGGGCCGCGCTGCGGCCGGGCGACACGTTCCTGCTCGGCGTCGACCTGGTCAAGGACACCGGCCGGCTGCTGCGCGCCTACGACGACGCCGCCGGGGTGACCGCGGAGTTCAACCGCAACGTGCTGCTCGTCGTCAACCGGGAACTGGGGGCCGACTTCGCGGTCGAGGAGTTCGCTCACGTGGCGCTCTGGGATCCGGAGCACGAGTGGATCGAGATGCGGCTGCGCCCGGCCCGCGCGCAGCAGGTCACGATCCGCGACCTCGACCTGGTCGTGTCGTTCGCGGCCGGCGAGGACCTGCGCACCGAGATCTCGGCCAAGTTCCGCCGCGAGAAGATCGAGGCCGAACTGGCCGCGGCCGGGATGCGGACGCGGCAGTTCTGGACCGACCCGGACCGCGACTTCGGGCTGCTGCTCGCGCAGCCGCGCTGACACGGTAGGGTCGCGCTGTGACTAGCGAGGTCAGCCTCATCGTGGAGTTGGCGCGCGGCGGCGCGCTGGACCGGAACCTGCGGACCGACCCGCCGCCGAGCGTGAGCAGCGGCCGGGTCGTACTCGACCACCTCAAAGCCGACGAGAACGGGCGGCTCGAGGTGCCCGACGCGGGCGTGGTGGTCCTGTCCCTGCCGTCCCCGGAGGCGCTGCGGGAACGGCTGGAGGTCGAGGACGCGATCACCGGGATCGACACCGGCGACCAGCCACCGGTGATCGTGGTCGAGGCGGCCGAGTACCTGCGCGAGGACGAACTGTCCGCCGTGCTGGACGCGGCGCAGCGCGTGCAGCGCGCGATCATCCTGCGCATCATGGCCGACGCCTAGCCGGCTTACGGAGCCGTTACTGGCTGGCCGCTAGTCGGCCTGCCGGGCCGCCACGCGCGCCCAGACCTCGGCTGGGGCGTGGTCGCGCAGGACCTTGAGGGTGCTGGCGAGGTCGACGATGCCGGCGTCGGAACCGAGCCCGGAGACCACCTGTGACGCCGCCGCCATGGCCAGCCAGGCGGCGTCCTCGATCGGCCAGCCGTGCAGCAGGCCGGTGATGAAGCCGGCCGTGCACGCGTCGCCGCAGCCGGTCGTGTCGACCACGGGCACATCGAACGCGGGCACGTCGGCGCGCCGGTCCGCGGTCACGAGCGCGGCGCCCTGCGCGCCCCGGCTGACCAGGACGGCGCTGGTCCCGTGCGCGAGCACCGCGTGGCAGGCATCGGTCAGGTCCGCCACGCCGGTCAGCGCCGCTAGCTGATCCTCGTTGGGGCAGAAGTAGTCGACGAACGGCAGCGACGGCCGCAGCCGTGTCCAGGCCGTCGCGTCCCCGGTGCTGAGCACGTCCATCGTGGTGGTCACCCCGGCGCCGCGGGCGAACTCGAGTACCCGGCACAACTCCGCTCCGCCGAACCGGCCCAGCACGTCGGGGCCGCCGACGTGCAGCACGTCCGCGGTCTCGATCGCGGCCAGGTCGATGTCGGCCTCGGTCAGCGTCGGCGTCGCCCCGGGTGTATGCAGCGCGGGCCGCTCGCCGTTGGGCCGGATCGGCAGCATGGTGGCCGAGGTCTGCACCCCGCTCTTGCGGGCCAGCAGGCGCGTGGCGATCCCGTGCCGGTCCAGCACCATGGTCAGGAAGTCGGCGAGCAGGTCATCCCCGACGGCTCCCATCGCGATGACCTCCGCGCCCAGCTTGGCCAGGTCGACGCTGGTGCCCGCGGCCGTGCCCGCCGCGGTGACGCGGATCTCGTCGAGGAGCACCCGGCCCTGGCCGGGCGGGATGTGGCTGACCGGCCGGCCCAGGATGTCCACGATGTGGACCCCGAGGCTGACCACCCGGCCGCGGCGGGCGGCGGCCATCACTCGCCTCCGGGGTAGCGCAGGGCGCGGGCCTGCCGGCTCACGTCGTCGAGTTCGGCCTCGCTGAGGATGCGCGGCGACCCGATGAGCCGGGCCCGCCAGTACACCTCGGCCAGCCACTCGAGCAGCAGCGCCCGGTCGTAAGCCTCGTCAAGAGTCTTTCCGTAAACGATGGCGCCGTGGTTCTGCAGCAGCGCCCCGGCCCGGTCGTCCAGGGCGGCGGCCGCGTGGCCGGCGAGACCGTCCGAGCCGAACGTGGTGTACGGGGCCACGCGCACGGTCGGGCCACCCAGGCGCAGGATCGTGTAGTGGATCGCCGGAAGTTCCTCGCACACCGTGGACACCGCCGTGGCGAACGGGGAGTGGGTGTGCACCACAGCTCGTGCACCGGGGGGGTCTGGGGGGGCCGCCCCCCCGAGGGCAGCACGGTCGGTCAGTTCGTAGATCCGGCGGTGCATGGGCCACTCCGACGACCGCTTGCCGTCACCCTCCAGCAGGTTGCCCTCGGCGTCGAGCACGCAGATGCTGGCCTCGGTGATCTGGTCGTAGGCCACTCCGGATGGCGTGATCAGCACGGTGCCGCCGAGCCTGACGCTGAGGTTCCCCGCGCTGCCGACCACGAGGCGGTCGGCGGCCATCTTCTGCCCGAAGCGGACCAGGGCTGTCCGGGCTTCGCCGAGGTCGGCGGACGGATTAGCGCTCATGTCGGCATCCTTACTTGATGGCCAGGGCGTTGGGCGGGGACCCGATGCCGCCCCTGGCGTTCAGCGGAGCGCTGGTCAGCAGGAATTCGTGTACGCCATCGCGGGCGCAGTCGGCGGCCAGGTCGTCCAGCCACCACAGTTCGCCCAGGGCCATGCCGAACTGCCCGATCAGGACCCGGTGCAGAAAGCCGAAGGGAAAGGTTTCCTGGCGCAGGTCAGGCGGCCACACTTCGACCGCGAACGTGTCGGCCGCGATGGCCATGACGCCGTTGTCCCACAGGTAGCGGGCCATGTCCTCGGTGTGCTCGATGCCCGGGGCCCGCAGGTCACGGGCGACGCCGATCCGGGTTCGCCGCGGCTGGCCGAGATACCAGCCGGCGAAACCGGTTCGCAGCACCACGATGCAGCCCGGCGTAAAGGAGACGCCGGCCCGCTGCCTGGCGTGTTCGAGATCCGCGAGGCTAAAGGCCGTGGAACCGTGAGGGGAATAGTCGTTTCCGTCGGCGCGGAGCGTGCGCTCGAGGTCAAGGAGAATGCCGCGCCCGGCTATTCCGCGGCGCGCCCAGTAATCGATTGTGTTGCGCCGTCCGGTCAGCACGTCCTCGTCGGTGGCGCCGTTATAGAAAACGCCTCCTGAATACGCGACATGAGCGAGCGAGTCCCACTGGCTCGACGCCTGAGGGTAGAAATTGTCGTAGACGTCGTCAAGGTCGGGCAGGCCCGGTTCCGGCTGGTGCACGAGGCGGTGCCTCGGGAGCCCGCGGTCGGGATCCAGGGGCGGGTCAATCGCGTCGAGTGGCGCGTCAAGAGGGAAGACCATTCCGTTCCTGACCAGCCGCGTTGCCGCGAGGACGCGGTCGGGAGTCTGCAGGTTGAGCAGGCCGACCGAGTCGCGCGGTCCGAACATGCCCCATCCGCTCCTGCCGCCGCGCCCGGCGGCGGGCAGGTCGTCGTAGCGGGGGAGGCGGCCGGGGTCTCCCGGGCGGGCGTCGTTCATTATCCGAAACCTCTGATTCGCGGCGGTGCGGGCCTGATGTGCGCTTGCGTGTTTGCCGATATTACTACAGAATTAAATATTGAGATAGCCAAGGGAGGGGCTTATGCCTACGTCACAGAATGCACCGGGCGGGCAACTGAGGGTACTGGTTGTTACCGCGGGCCACTCCTTTGAATCCGAACCATTCTTCGCAATGTTCGACGCTGACGACGGGATCGTATGGGAACATGCCGAGCAGCCCGGGGCCTGGTCCCGATTCGGGGCCGGCCAGGCCGGCGCGTGGGACGCGATCGTCATGTACGACATGCCCGGCGTGCGGTTCGTCAATGGCGAGACGATTCACGTCGACCCGCCGCCCGGCTTCCAGCGCGACTTCACCGAGATGATGCGCGCGGGCCAGGGGTTCGTGTTCCTGCACCACGCCATGTCCGCGTGGCCGAGTTGGCCCGCTTACGCCGACATCGTCGGGGGCCGGTTCCTGTACAAGCCGGGCGAACTGCACGGGC
>DATAVV010000315.1:0-32282 GCA_036267555.1 Streptosporangiaceae bacterium
TCGCGTTCCGGCCGATCGTGGGCGCGGACATCATCAGCGGTTCCGGGCACTGGTGGATCGCGTTCGCGGTGATGACGTTCCTGGTCGTGTTCGGCTGGCTGGCCGAGGCGATGATCGCCGCGCTGATCCGCGCGGATGACCTCGGAGCCAGGTTCTCCGTGGCCCTCTGGGACGAGATGCGGATGCAGGTGGCGCTCGGCGCCGCGGTCGGCGTCTCGGCCATGATGATCACGTTCGCGGCCGAGGTCATGGGGCTGACCGGGCTCGCCGTGTTCATGGGCCCGCTGCTGGTCACGCAGTTAGCGTTCCGCCGGTACTCGGGCATCCGCGCCACCTACCTGCAGACCGTCCGGGCGCTGGCGCGCGTCACCGAGGTGGGCGGATACGTCGAAAGCGGGCACTCCCGCCGGGTCAGCAGGCTGGCCGTGGCCGTGGGCCGGGAACTCGGCCTGGCCGAGCCGGACCTGCTGCACCTGGAGTACGCCGCGCTCATGCACGACATCGGCCAGCTCGCCCTGCCCGACCCGATCCCGGGCGGCGCCACGGTCCTGGTCTCGCCCGAAGACCAGCGGCGCATCGCGGAGCTGGGCGCCGAGGTGATCAGCAAGGCCGGCGTCCTGGACCGGGTGGCCGAACTGGTGCGCTGCCAGAGCTGGCCCAGCCGGGGCCACGACCCCGGGCCGCCCGTCGGCAGCCGGATCATCCGCGCGGTCAACGCGTTCGACGACCTCGTGGGCGGATCCACCGACCGTGACCGCAGCGCCGCCGCCCTGGAACGCCTGCGCCTGGACACCGCCTCCGAATACGACCCCGGCGTCGTCGAAGCCCTGACCGAAGTAGCAGGCAAGCGCCTGGCCAGCCGCCTCGAATAGCAGGAGTACCCTGTCCACCGTGTTCGGGTCGGTGTTGGTCGCCAACAGGGGTGAGATCGCGCGGCGGGTCATCCGCAGCGCCCGGCGCATGGGGATCCGCGCGATCGCGGTGTACTCCGAGGCGGACGCCGGCCTGCCCTATGTGGCCGAGGCCGACGAGGCGGTGCCGATCGGCCCCGCGCCTGCCGCCCGCAGCTATCTCGATGTCCGCGCCGTGCTTGGGGCGGCACGAACGACCGGGGCGGCCGCGATCCACCCCGGCTACGGGTTCCTGGCCGAGAACGCCGGGTTCGCGGCGGAGGTGATCGGCGCGGGCCTGACCTGGGTCGGACCTCCGCCTGCGGCCATCGAGCAGATGGGCGACAAGATCAACGCCAGGAACCTCATGGAGCGGGCGGGCGTGCCGGTGGCCGCGGGCAGCCGCGAGCCGGTCGCCGACGTGGCGGCCGCGCTCGCCGAGGCCGAGCGGATCGGCTACCCGGTCATGATCAAGGCGGCCGCGGGCGGTGGCGGGATCGGCATGAGCGCCGCGGGCAGCGAGGCCGAACTGACGGCGGGATTCGCGACGGCCCGGACCCGGGCGGAGCGGTTCTTCGGCAGTTCCGACATCCTGCTGGAGCGCTACATCGAGCGCGCCCGCCACGTGGAGGTGCAGATCCTCGGGCTGAACGACGGCCGGGTGCTGGCGCTCGGCGAGCGGGACTGCTCGGTGCAGCGGCGCCACCAGAAGGTGGCCGAGGAAACCCCGTCGCCCGGGATCACGCCGCAGTTGCGGGCCCGGATGCTAGCCGCGGCGTCCCGGGCCGGCGAGGCCGTCGCTTACCGCGGTGCGGGCACCGTCGAGTGCCTCGTGGACACCCAGGCCCAGGATTTCGTGTTCCTGGAGATGAACACCCGGCTCCAGGTCGAGCACCCGATCACCGAGATGGTCACCGGCCTGGACCTAGTCGAGCAGCAGTTGCTGATCGCGGACGGCGGTGACGTGAGCTTCGCGCCGGATTCGGTGCGCGCCGCCGGGCACGCGGTGGAACTGCGCGTCTACGCCGAGGACCCGCGCCGGTTTCTGCCCAGCCCCGGCGTGATCACCGAGTGGTCGGAGCCGTCGGGACCGGGGGTGCGGGTCGACGCCGGCTACACGGTCGGCAACGAGGTCACGCCCTACTACGACCCGCTGCTGGCCAAGCTCTGCGTGCACGGGGACGACCGCGACCAGGTCCTGCGGCGGGCCCGCGCCGCCGTGGCGGACTTTCACATTCGCGGGCCAAAGACTAACCTCGCATTTCACACCGAGTTGCTCGACAGTGACGAATTCGCCAGCGGCCGCTATGACACCTCCGTGGTCGCCCGGCTACGGCCGTGACCGGCGCTGACGGCACAATGGTGGTGGCGACGCCCGCGGCTGTGATCGCCAGGGCGCTGAGCGAGGAGGTAACTCGTGGCCGAGGTCCGCGCGGAGATGGTCGCCAACGTGTGGCAGGTCGTGGCGTCCGAAGGTGACTCTGTGGCCGAGGGCGACACGCTGGTCATCCTGGAGTCGATGAAAATGGAGATCCCGGTCCTGGTCGAAGACCCGGGCACGCTCACCAAGCTGGCCGTGGCCGAGGGTGACGTGGTCCAGGAAGGTGACCTTATTGCCGTCATCGAGTGACCCGGAGCCCGGCGGTTCCGCTGGCTCGGCCGGCTCCAGCGGCTCGGCTGGCTCCGGGATCGGGGCCGGCGTGTCAGCCGGGCTGCGGGCCACCGTGCGTGCGACCGTCACCGAGGCCGACACGGCCCAGGCCATGGGCAGCGGCGACGTGCCGGTGCTCGGCACCCCCCGGCTGCTCGCGCTGGCCGAGGCGGCCTGCTGCGCCGCCGTCGCGCCGCACCTGGCCCTCGGCCTCACCTCGGTCGGCACCTCGGCCGCCCTGGAACACCGCCAGGCCAGCCCGCTCGGCGCCGAGATCGTCGTCGAGGCCGAACTGACCGAGGTCGACGGCGGGCGGCTGGTCTTCGGGTTCATCGCCCGCGTCGCGGACACCAGCGATGACATCGTGATCGGCGCGGGCACCCTCGAGCGCGTGGTCGTCAACCGCACCCGCTTCCTCGCCCGCGCCGCCGCCCCCGCCTCCCGCCCCGCCTGAAGCACCGTTCCTCCGCCCGTCGGCTCTCGCCCGCCGGGAACTCCCAACGCCGCCCCTCTTCATCTCGCGCCGCGCTCCTTGACCCTCGATGAATGTGAGTTTTGTGTCGTTATATGAGCCCTAACTTTACATTCATAGCCGAGATGACGGTTGCGGTGAGGCAGGTGTTACCGCTGGGGTTGGGGGGGTGCGCCGGGCCGTGGCGTGGGGCAGCAGGGGCTGGCGGGGCTGGCGGGTTGACAGGCGGCCAGAGTTGGCGGGGCGGCTGGGGCTGGCGGGGTGGTGCGGGGGTCAGACGCCGGTGGTCGAGCGGGGGTAGGCGTTCTGCGGGTCGGTGGCGATGTTGACCAGGTATGGCACGCCGGAGGCGAACGCCCGGCGCAGGGCCGGGCCGATGTCCGCGGGCCTGGTGACCAGTTCCCCGGCCCCGCCCAGCGCGCTGACCACCTGGTCGTACCGGCACTGCGGCTGCAGGTCGGCGGCGACGTCGTAGCCGTAGAGGAAGCGCATGGGGTGCTTCTCCAGGCCCCAGATGCCGTTGTTGCCGACGATCATGACCACCGGCAGCCGGTGCCGGACCAGGGTGTCGGCGTCCATCAGCGAGAACCCGGCCGCGCCGTCCCCGAGCAGCAGCACCACCTGCGCCGAGGGGCGGGCGACCCGGGCGGCGATCGCGTACCCGAGGCCGGTGCCCAGGCACCCGTAGGGCCCGGGATCCAGCCAGCCGCCCGGACGCCGGGGCTCGACGTACTTGCCCGCGTAGGAGACGAAGTCGCCGCCGTCTCCGATCACCACGGCGTCGGGCTCGAGCAGCCGGGTCAGCTCGCCGTAGATCCGCATCGGGTGGATGGGATCGGCCTCGCTGGACAGCAGCGGCCCGTCGGCGGCCACGGCCTGCTTGCAGGCCGCCTGGAGCCGGGCCAGCCAGCCGTCCTCGCCGTCGGGCTGGCCGGGCATGAGCGGCCGCGCGGCATCGGCGAGCCGGGTGAAGAACGCGGCCAGGTTCCCGGCCGCGGCCGCGGCCAGGTCGCGGTGCCGGGCGAGCGCGGACGGGGCGTCGGTCACGTGCACGACCTGAGCGGGCGGCGTCCCGTCCTTGCTGCCGAACTCGCCGTAGCCGAGCCGGAAGTCGAGCGGGGTTCCGGCCACGATGACCAGGTCGGCCTGGCCGAGCGCGACCGACCGGGCCCGGGTCACGAGCAGTTCGTGGCCGGCCGGGAGTATGCCGCGCCCCTGGCCGTTGGTGATCACGGGCAGCCGCAGTTCCTCGGCCGCGGCCCGGGCGGCCTGCTCCGCGCCGTCCAGCCACACGTCCGAGCCGAGCACCAGCACCGGCCGGCTGGACCGGGCCAGCAGCCGGGCGATCTCGTCGATCGCTCCCGGGTCCGGCTGGTCGCTGGCCGGGCTCGCGTCCGGGACCGGGACCGGGTCGTCGGCGGTGCCGAACAGGGCCTCCACGCTCATGTCGAGGAAGACTGGGCCGCGGTGCCGGGCCGCCGCGAGCCGGAACGCCTCGTCGGCCGCGGCGCCGACCCGCGCGGTCTCGTGCTCGGTCCAGGCGCGCTTGGTGATCGCCTGGAGCAGCACCGGGTGGTCGATCTCCTGCAGGCTGCCCGAGCCCCACCGGTGGTCGGGAGCCCGGCCGGCCAGCACCACCAGCGGGGAGCCGTTGAAATGGGCGGTGGTGATCGCGCTCACGCCGTTGGTCACCCCGGGGCCGGCCGTGAGCACGGCGAGCCCCGGCGTGCGCCCGAGCCTGGCCGTGGCCTCGGCCGCGAACACCGCGGTCTGCTCATGCCGGACATCCAGTATCCGCAGCGGCGGATCGGCCTTGACCGCGCCGTCGTAGAGCGGGAAAACATGCCCGCCGGACAGGGTGAACATCGTCTGCACGCCGTGCCGACGGCTGGCGGCCACCGCGTACGCGCCGCCGTGCGGCGGCTGCCCTTCCGCGCCCATGGCCGTGACGCTACCAGCAGGTAGCCCGCACGCGGCAGGGTGTGCGTCCCGGCCCGGGGCGCTGACCGAAGGTGGGGCGTGGGTGGGCGGGGAGTCTGGCGAGGGATGCTGCGTGGGTAGGGCCGGGGAGGCTGGCCGAGGGCGGGGCACGGGTGGGCCGGGGAGTGGCTAGGGGCGCTGCGTAGAGGGGCGGCGAGGCTGGGCTGGGGGGCTGCGTAGGTGGGCCGGTGGCTGGCGAGGGAGTGGCTGTCTGGCTCGGGACGGGGGTGAGGGTATGGGGTGCCGTGCGGCTCGGACGGGATCAAGCGTGCCGGGGATGCGACGATAGGGCTATGCCGACCCTGACCGACCTAGCGCTGCGCCAGGCGGGGCTCGCCCATGACGACGTCGAATGGCTGCACCTGCTGCTGTCGGACTGGCAACTCCTGGCCGACCTATCCTTCGCCGACCTGGTGCTGTGGGCGCAACTGCAGGACGGGTCCGGCTGGGTGGTGCTGGCTCACATCCGCCCGGTGACGGCCCCCACCGCTATCCCCGACGACATCGTCGGGACGGTGCGCCCGGCCGGCTCCCGGCCGTTCCTCGACGTCGCCATGCAGGAACGACGGATATGCCGGGAAGGCGACCCGGAGTGGACGACCGGCGTGCCGGTGCGTCACGAGACCATTCCGGTCACCCGCGACAGCCGGGTCATCACGGTGATCGAGCGGTCCACGAACCTCAGCGCCGCGCGCACGCCGAGCCGGATGGACCTCGCGTACCTGCGCGCCGCGGACGATCTGGCCCAGATGGTGGCGGCCGGGCTTTTTCCCCGCCCGGGAGAGGAGCCGACGCTGGTCAGGTCGCCGCGGGTCGGCGACGGGCTGCTGCGGCTCGGCCGGTCGGGGCGGGTGACGTACGCGAGCCCGAACGGGCTGTCGGCCTACCGCAGGCTCGGTCTCACCGCGGACCTGGTCGGGGCCGAGCTTGGCCCGCTGACCGCGCGGCTGTGCGCGACCGGCGGTCCCCGTGACGAGTCGCTGATGCTGACCGCGAGTGGCCGCGCCCACATGGAGACCGAGGTCGAAGGCAACGGCTCGGTCGTCCAGCTACGAGCGATCCCGCTGGTGGTTGGCGGCCTGCGGTCCGGCGCGCTGATCCTGCTCAGGGACGTGACCGAGTTGCGGCACCGGGAACGGGAGCTGATCACCAAGGACGCCACCATCCGCGAGATCCACCACCGGGTCAAGAACAACCTGCAGACCGTGGCCGCGCTGCTGCGACTGCAGGCCCGCAGGCTCAAGGCCGCCGAGGCCCGCGCGGCCCTCGAGGAGGCCGTGCGCCGGGTCGGGTCGATCGCGATCGTGCACGAGACGCTCTCTCACGCCCTGGACGAGGTGGTCGACTTCGACGACATCGCGGGCCGGGTGGCCATGATGGCGGCGGAGGTCTCGGCGCCCGAGGCACGGGTCAAACCCGGCCTGCACGGAAAATTCGGGCAGCTTCCCGCGTCGGTCGCGACGGCCATGGCCCTGGTGCTGACCGAACTGCTGCAGAACGCCCTGCAACACGGCCTCACGCGGCCGACCGGCACGGCGTTGCGCGGCAAGCTGGACGTCACCGCGCACCGGGACAGCGGGCAGCTCACGGTCACCGTGACCGACAACGGTGTGGGGCTGCCTGAGGACTTCGACCTGGATTTGACGGCCAGCCTGGGACTGCAGATCGTGCGCACGCTCGTGGTGGCCGAACTGGGAGGGCGCCTGGAGGTGGCTCCTCAGCCCGGCGGCGGGACCAGGGTCCTGGTCGAGATCCCGGTTCAGCTCACGGCCGGGGCGCCGGACGGGGGCGAAGGCGGCGGAAAGGCGACCGGGCCGGGGGATGATCGCGATCAGGCCGATCGCCCCGCTCCGGGAAATCCGGTCCAGCCCGGAAACGGGGCCAAACCGGGAAACGGGCTCTGGTCGGCAAATGAGACTGGTCAGGAAAAGGCGGCTAATTCGGGAAACTGGGCCCGGCCTGGAGAAGTGGGCTAGGCGGGCTAGCTCCGCCGGGCCGGCGACCGGGCTGAGGCCGGAAGGCCGGCCCGGTCGCGTCGTTGATCAGGCGTGGGCCTTGGCCCGGATCCGAGCGGACCTGCGCTTGAGAGCGCGCCGCTCGTCCTCGCTCAGCCCGCCCCATACGCCGGAATCCTGCCCGCTCTCCAGCGCCCACTGGAGGCACGACTCCGTGACGAGGCAGCGCTGGCACACTCGCTTGGCCTCGTCGATCTGGAGCAGTGCGGGACCCGTGTTTCCGATCGGGAAGAACAGTTCCGGATCTTCGTCACGGCAGGCGGCGTGGTGACGCCAGTCCATGAGGTCCACTCCTCTGTGAGGGCGGTGCCTGGCCGGGGCCCGTTGCCTCAGTCGTGCTTGTGAACGATTTCACGAGCTATACCATGGGTCAACACTCATAGGTTCCCGAACCTGAGAGTCATAATCGGAGACTTGCGCCTCGATTGGCGCCCAGGCGAGGCGTTTGGGTCACGGCACTTCATAACCCGCCCAGCAGGGCGCATGGCTGGTGCGCCGCTCGCCAGGTGCGTTATAACCCTCTCAAGGTCGACGATGAACCGCAAGAGGCTTTGGCAAAGGTTCAGGCGGATTTCAGTGTCAGATGAGTCACATTGCCGGCATGGAACGCGAGATGGCGCTCACGCGTTCTGTTACGCAATGACCCGCAGGGCATCGGGCACCGCCAGGAATCTCACGCATTCGTGCTCGCCCATGTACTCCCCGTCGACCTGGAAGGCGACCGGGCGCGCCGATCTCAGGGTCAGATCGGCCTGATCGTGCAAGGTCAGCACGCTGCGCCCGTGCGGCGGCCGCTGGGCCGAGAGCATCTGGCGAATAGTGCCGAAAATGCCGACCGGCCGCAGGCTGCGCAGCGCGAACAGGTCCAGGCCGGAATCGAACGCGGCCTGCGGGTTGGTATAGACGGGCCGGCGGCCCAGATAGGTCCATGGCGACGTATTCGACACGATGCCAAGGAAGAAAGGCTCGGACGGGGGATGGCTGTCGCGTTCCAGCGTGAGCGCGGGATGGCGCCGGTCGGTCACCCGGTAGTACTGGCGGAGGGTCAGTCGCACGTAAAGCGCTGGGCTGGCCGCCCGGCCGCGCGCCCGGTGACCGTCGACCGCCCGCACGACCTCGGCGTCGAGCCCGAGGCCGGCGTTGAACGTGAAGTACCTGTCGCCCGCCAGGCCGACCCCGATGCGGCGGCGGCGCCCTTGGGCGAGCGCCTCGAGGATCTGCCCCGCGGCATCCACTGGGTCGGCGGGCAGGCCCACGGCGCGGGTGAACACGTTGGCGCTGCCGCCGGGCAGGGGGGCCAGGGCCGGCAGTTCGTCCGCGCGGTGCGGGTCGGCGGCCGCACCGGAGCCGGCCGGGTCCCGGAGGAGCCCGTTGACGGTCTCGTTGACCGTGCCGTCGCCGCCGAGCGTGAGCACGAGCCCGAAGCCGTCGCCGCGGGCGTCCCCCGCCAGGCTGGTCGCGTGGCCCCGGTAGCGTGTCTCCACGACCTCAAGTTCGACGGCGGACGAGAGCGCGCGGACGATAACATCCCGCCGCAGCGGGGTCGTGGAGGTGGCGTGTGGGTTCACGATCAAGAGCGCGCGCACGCGCTCAGGTTAGCGACGCCCGGACGGCGGAGCCGGCGCGGGCAGGCGGAGTGGCGGAGCCGGCGCGGGCAGCCGGCTCAGCGCGGGCAGCGGAGTCAGCGCGGGCGGCCGGGGCTGCCGAACTGCCACGGCCACCGCGCAGCGTGCTCGTGGGCGCGGTGATCCAGGGCGTCGAGGCGGCCGGGGTGCTCGTCGCGTCGGTGCTGGCCGGAGTCGACGCGGCCGGCGGGCGTTCGTATCACTCGGACAGCGGCATCGCGCTGACCGTGATCGGGGTCGCGACCGCGCTCGCGCTCGGCCTGGTCGCGGCCGGGCTGGCCCGGGGCCGGGCGTGGAGCCGCACGCCGGCGCTCCTGACGCAGCTTTTCGCCGGGATTGTCAGCATTTACCTGCTGCAGGGGCACCGGTACGCGTGGGGCGGCCCCGGCATGGCCGTGGCTCTCGCCGGGTTCGTGGCCCTGCTGGCCCCGCCGAGCCTGCGCGCACTCGCCCGCGGGCCGATGGTGCCGGCCGCCGACGAGACGGGCGCCGACGAGACGCCCGCCCCCGCAGCGGCGAAGGCTCAGTCGGCGAAAGCCCAGCCGGCCGGTGTGGAGGCCGCTGCGGCCAGCGCCGAGACGGCGGCCAAGGCGGCGCCTGTCGGGGCGAAGTCGGCCCCGGCCGGTGTCAGGACCAGGCCCGCGCGGCGGAAGGCGGCCCCGGCGCCGCCGAAAGGACCCTCAGCGGACCGCAAGGGCTGACGCTATAGCCCGCCCTAGGGCCGGCGCTATTCGTCCGTGGTAAGGCCCTCACGCAGTTGCGCCAGGGTCCTGGCCAGCAGCCGGGACACATGCATCTGGGAAATGCCGAGTTCGGTCGCGATCTGCGACTGGGTCATATTTCCGAAAAAGCGGAGCATAAGGATTTTCTTCTCCCGCGGCGGAAGCCGCTCAAGCAGCGGCTTGAGCGATTCCCGGTACTCCACCCCTTCCAGTGCGTCGTCGAGCATGCCCAGCGACTCGGCCACCGCTGGCGCGTCCTCGTCGCCGGAATCGGGCGCATCCAGCGACACCGTGGAATACGCGTTGGCGGACTCCAGCCCCTCGAGGACCTCTTCCTCGCTCATCTGCAGGTGACCGGCGAGTTCGGCCACCGTGGGCGCCCGGCCCAGGCGCTGGGCCAGGTCGCTGATCGCCTTGGTCAGCGCCAGCTTGAGCTCTTGCAGCCGCCGCGGGACGCGGACCGCCCACCCCTTGTCGCGGAAATGCCGCTTGATCTCCCCGACGATGGTCGGCGTGGCGTAGGTCGAGAACTCCACGCCCCGGCTGAGGTCGAACCGGTCGATGGACTTGATCAGCCCGATCGTGGCCACCTGGGTCAGGTCGTCGAGCCATTCTCCCCGGTTCCTGAACCTTCGGGCCAGGTACTCCACTAGCGGCAGGTGCAGTTCGACAAGCTCGCCCCGGATGCGCTGGCGCTCCTCGTCGCCCTCGGGCAGCGCGGACAGCCGCTCGAACAGTTCCCTGGCGCGCCCCCGCTCGCGCGTCGCATGCTGGATCTTCGCGGCGCCCAGCGCGACGGTCTCGCTCTCCTCGGTCGCGACGACGGCCTCGATCTCGACCACCTCGGCTTCCCCCGCCTCGGTGAAGCCCATGACCGCAGGCTCACCGTTAGCCTTGCCGGCCACTAGGTCGTCCGCCTCGGCGGCCACCGTGGTCTCGTACTCCTCGGTCAAAGCGACCTCGATCTCCCCCGTCACACCGACCCCGACGACTCTCTCGTCTTCCGCAGCACGATCGTCAGCAGGTCACCGGGGCCGACACGGCTGTCCACGCTGCCGGCCAGAGCGGTCAGGACGGTCCAGGCGAACGTGTCGTTCGCCGGCTGCTGCGGGTTCAGGCACGGGACGGACACGGCGATGGTCATTATGTCCTCACCGAGCGTGAAACCGCACTCCAGGCTGGCTCCGGGCACGGCCTGACTAAGCAGCATGGCGCATGCCTCGTCCACAGCAATTCGCAGATCCTCGATCTCATCCAGCGTGAAGTCCAGGCGCGCGGCGAGCCCAGCCGTCGCCGTGCGCAGCACCGACAGGTAAGCCCCCTCGGCCGGCAGGCGCACGATCACCTGATCCTGCGCATCGCGGTGCCCGGCGGGCTGGCCCGGCTGGCCGGGTCTTGGCGCCGTATCCCCGTCCGGTGCCAGGTCACGCGCCGTCCCCGGGACGGCTGTTCTGGTCGCCGACGTGGTCGTTTCTTCCCTCACCTGTGGCCTCCCACACCGCCAGGCACTGGCCCGCGAAGGGCGGGCCTCTGGCTCTGCCTGCAACTTACCGCGAGCGAGCAGTAACACTAACGCGCGGCGCGCGGCCACGGCCGCTTGGCTCGCCGCGGCCAGCCACCCGATCCGGCGTCAACGCACCGGAGGACCACAACGGGCGGTCGCCCGCATGGTCCTCCGCTGACTGGATTGCTGATGACCTTGATATCAGCCCTGCTTGGTCTCCCAGAAGATCTTGGCGATTTCGTCGATCTTGGCCAGCAGTTCATCGGCCTTGTCCACGTTGGTGCTGCCCTTGGTGCCCGCGGCGCCGGCCAGTTTGGTCGCCTCGTTGAAAAGCTGATTCAACTGCGGGTACTTCTCGAAGTGCGGCGGCTTGAAGTAGTCGGTCCACAGCACCCACAGGTGGTGTTTGACCAGTTCGGACCGCTGCTCCTTGATGTAGATCGCCCGGGCGCGGAACTCCGGGTCGGTGTTCTGCTGGTACTTCTCGCTGATGGCCTTGACGGATTCGGCTTCGATCCTGGCCTGCGCGGGGTCGTAGACGCCGCAGGGGAGGTCACAGTGAGCGTGCGCGGTGGCCTTCGGCTCGAGAAGACTTGCGAGCAGCCTCATCGATCTCCTTCTCTCCTGTGTCGGATCATGTATTCCGGATTCTGACAGTACCCCGTTTGCCTTGCCGCCCACGGACGGGGTTGCCACGCTGACCGGCGTGGCGAGTGAGCGGGCGGCGACGGCGCGAGAGCAGAGACGGGAGGGCGCCCGGTGCGGTGGCCGCTGTGGCGGGTGGCGGTGGCAGAGCGGTCCATGGAGCCCGCGCTGCGACCGGGGGACTGGCTGCTAGTGCGCCGGGGCCTGCGGGCGGGTCGGCCGCCGCGGGTCCGTACTGGCCAGATGGTGATCGCGCGGCACCCGGGCCGGCCGGAACTGCTGCTGGTGAAGCGGGCCGGGCGCCGCGGGGCGGACGGGTGGTGGCTGGAGTCCGACAACCCGGGGGCCGGCGCGGTCGACAGCCGGGCGTTCGGCGCCGTGCCGCCCGGCCTGATCGAAGGCCGGGTCGTGGTCAGATACTGGCCGCTGCGCCGCAGGTCAAAGGGCGCGGATTAGCGCGGGCCGACGCCGCGGCACAAGAAAAAACTGCCCCGGTGGCCAAGGCCACCGGGGCAGTTTCTTGTCTTAAGCGGATTAATCGGCGGGGCGGACCACCACGACCGGGCAGTGGGCCTGGTGCACGGCATGCGTGGAAACCGAGCCCAGCAGCATGTCGCCAAAACTGCCCCGGCCCTTCGCGGCCACCACCAGCAGGACCGCGTCCTGGCTCGCCTCGACCAGCACCTGAGACGGGTTGCCCGCGATCAGGGTCTTCTCCGTGTCGAGGTCGTCCATGGCAGGCGCGTTCGCGAGCGCCTCCTCGAACCTGGCCTTGGCTTCGCTTTCGACCTGCGGCAGGTACTCATGGGCCGTGGAGCCCAGGATCGACACCATGGCCGGGAACGCGTAGATGACGTGCAGCCCGGCCTGGCGCAGGCGCGCCTCCTCGATCGCCCAGGCCAGCGCCTTGGCCGATGGTGGCGACCCGTCGATGCCGACGACGATCCGCCCAGAATTAGTGCTCAACAGACTCATCCTTCCCTGCAGCGACGGGCTAGGCGACAGTCAGTTCCGCGGATGCATCCGCCTCGTTTTCCACGTCCGCGACGGCGGCTTGGACCTTCGCCGCAGGCATGGTGACCGCAACGGCCCAGTAGTAGATGGCCAGGCTGAACGCGGCGAGGACGCCGATGTCCACCCAGTTCGGGAGGTGCTTGGTGGCCAGCAGGGTCACGCCGAACACCGTGGGCGGGTCGCCGTCGTAGCGGCCCAGCCAGGAAATGATGATCAGGCCGACCAGCCAGGGCAGGATCCACTGCGCGGCCCGCCAGTCGATGATCGTCCGGCGCTCCGCCGACAGCGAGACCTGATAGGCGGCGAAGCCGATGAAGCCGACCGCGATCAGGACGTAGAGCCAGAAGATCGTGCTGAACCCGGCGAAGTACACGATGCAGTTCGCGAAGATGAACGCCAGCGGGCACAGCACGTTGGCCGCGGGCAGGTGGTAGCCGCGCGGCCGGTCGGGATCGGTACGCCGCAGCCCGGCCAGGGACAGCGGAGCCATGGCGTACATGATCACGGTCGCCGATGTGACCAGGCCGACCAGGCCGGACCAACTCGGGAACGGCAGGAAGACGAGCATGCCGACGATGAAGCAGATGACGATGGAGACGACCGGGACGCCCCGGGCGCTGATGCTGCTGATCGAGCGCGGGAAGTAGCCATTGCGGCCCAGGCCGTAGGACAGCCGCGACGAGGTCCCCATGTAGACCAGGCCGGTCCCGGCCGGCGACACCACCGAGTCGATGATGAGCAGCGTGGACAGCCAGCCCAGGCCGGCCGTCGTGGCCAGCGTGGCGTAAGGCCCGTACGCGGACACTCCGGAGATCGGTTTCGACCAGCCGTGCACGAGGTTCGCCGGATTGAGAGCGCCGATGAACGCGACCTCGAGCAGCAGGTAGATGACCGTGCCGATGATCATGGAGTAGATCACCGCCCGCGGGATGTTTTTCTGCGGGTTCTCGGCCTCGCCGCCGACCTGGATGGCCTGCTCGAATCCCTCGATCGCGAACACGACCCCCAGCGGCAGGGCCGCGAAAATGCCGTGGAACCCGTAGGGGGCGAACCCGCCGCCAGCGGTGAAGTTGCCCGAGTGGAAAACGGTGAACAGCAGCGCGAAGATCGTGATGGTCGGGATGAGGAGCTTCCAGATCATCGCGATGGAGTTGGTCTCGGCCAGCCAGCGCACACCGACCAGGTTGATGACCGTGAAGACGAGCATGAATACCGCGCCGATCCCGATGCCCTTGCCATCGAGCGTGCCGTTGGCATTGACCAGACCGAGATGGGTGAACTTGGAGTTCAGGTAGCCGAGCGTCGCCTCTACCTCGATTGGCGCGATCGTCACGGCCTGGAGAAAGGCCATCCAGCCGCCAGTGAATCCGCCGAGCGAGCCGAACGCCATGAACGGGAACCTGGCCGTCCCGCCCGAAACCGGGTACGTGGAGCCCAACTCGGCGTGGACCAGCGCCAGCAGGGCGAGAACCAGGCCGGCGAGGAGCCAGGAAAGAATCGAGGCGCCCCCGGCCACCTTGGACGCGGTGAGCGCGCCGAGCAGCCAGCCCGAGCCGATGATGGAACCCAGCGAGATCAGTGTCAGCCCGCGGAGACCCACAGCTCGCTTTAGCTGATGCTCCTGTACTGGCGCAGGTGTTGTCGCCGCCATAATTGTTTCCCTCCCGTTAAGGCGCGCCTGCGGGCCGCCAAGAGGTCGTGGTGTGATGTGGCCGTGAGTAGGGCTGATCTTAATGATCGTTTCAAAGCATGAGAAGAAGGCACCCGGTGTCGTTTCGGTAACGGAGGTGACAGCTTCATAAGCGCGGGAACTTTGTGCTGCGAGGTCCGTATGGGACAGGCTCGAGGGGCCGATCGGTGGCCGGCCAGCGGCTCAGCAATTACTGGGATCGATCACAAGGCCGGCATAGGCCCGGCAATACCGTTCGTCCCGATGTGAAAGCCGACTCTGGCCGCTAGCCAGCGGCCGAGAAGCCCGCAGCCGACCGCCGGTGGTTGCGGAACGCGGTCACGTTGGCTTTGCCCGCACCGTGCTTGGCGCAGTAGCGGCCGGTCCGGCCCGAGCCGGTGTCGACGTAGGCGCAGCGGCAGTCGGGCACCGCGCAGATGCCGATGTGAGTCAGGCCGAACTGCGCGGCCAGCAGGGCCAGCCCGCTGACGGCACCGGCCGCGTACCGGTCCGCGACCGAGCCGCTCTCGTCGAGGTGCATGTGCCAGCGGGACCGGTCGTGGCGCACCATGACCGGACGGACCGGGTACAGGACCAGCAGCGCGTTCAGCTTCTCCGACGCCGTGGTGTGATCCCGCTGGGCCGCGGCCGTGAACACCGCGGTGAGTTCGGTCCTGAGCATCCGGAGCGCGTCGATGTCGAGGTGGTTCCAGGGCCCGCGCAGGTGCGGATAGCTGCCCACGAAGGCCCCAAAGGCCTCGGTGGTGCCCAGTTGATCAGTCTCGCTGTCGACTCCGGCGGCTGAGTTCACCAGCCGCACCGCGAGTTCGGCATAAGACGTAAGATCCACTACGGTCCTTAGTTACGGAAGGATAGAGTGTCGCTACCCGCCGAAAAGTATGGCACACACCCGTGAGCGTCGCCCCCGCCTTTACTTCGCATATCAGGCACGACACGTCCCCGTTGGGTGACACTTCCGTGACGCGCGCTGATCTCTAACGCTATCCGTACTGTATGCGGTTAACGCGCTGTTCGTGGGCAAAGTTCCTAAGTTCGCCTGGCTCAGCATGCCTGGGTCCGGAGTTCCCCGAGACAGCCACAGCCGGAGACTGACGGCCCGCTCCCGAAGCCATGCGGGGGGCTCCGGGGGGTCGTCCCCCCGGGCTAGTACTGTCCAGGTCATGTTTGCTGTCACTGCGGCCCGTATCGATGCCGAAGACCCCCTGGCCGGGCTGGAACTCGGCGAGCACGCCGAGCCCGCCCCCCCGGACGGATGGACCACGGTCACGGTCAAGGCGACCGCGCTCAACCACCACGACGTGTGGACGCTGCGCGGCGTGGGCATCTCACCCGACCGGCTGCCGATCGTGCTCGGCTGCGACGCCGCGGGCGTGGACGCCGACGGCAACGAGGTCGTGGTCCACTCGGTGATCTCGGACCCTCTCAAGTGGGGCGGCGACGAGACCATGGACCCGGGCCGGTCACTGCTGTCCGAGCGCTACGACGGGACGTTCGCCGAGCGGGTCGCGGTGCCGCGGCGCAACCTGGTGCCCAAGCCCGCCGGACTGTCGTTCGCGGAGGCCGCGTGCCTGCCCACGGCCTACCTGACCGCCTACCGGATGCTGTTCGACCGGTCCGGCCTGCAGCCCGGGTCCACGGTCCTGGTCCAGGGCGCGGGCGGCGGCGTCGCCACCGCGCTGATCCTGCTCGGGCGGGCGGCCGGCTACCGGATCTGGGCCACCAGCCGCAGCGAGGCCAAGCGCGAGCGCGCGGTGGAACTCGGCGCGGACCAGGCGTTCGAGACCGGGGCCCGGCTGCCCGAGCGGGTGGACGCCGTGATGGAGACCGTGGGCGAAGCCACCTGGGCGCACTCGCTGCGGTCGCTCAAGCCGGGCGGCACGGTCGTGATTTCCGGCGCGACCAGCGGCGCGGTGCCGCCCGCCGACCTGACCCGGGTCTTCTTCCTGCAGTTGTCGGTGGTCGGGTCCACGATGGGAACCCGGGACCAGCTGGCGCGGCTGCTGCAGTTCTGCGAGCAGACCGGGGTCCGCCCGCTGATCGACCGGACGCTGCCACTCTCACAGGCCCGTGACGGCTTCGCGGCCATGATCGCGGGTGAGCTTTTCGGCAAGGCCGTGTTCACGCTGTAGGCACCCCGCCGCTGGACCGGGCCGGGGGAGTCAGGAGTTCCCGGGGTCGCCGCGTTCGGGCTCATCCTTGGCTCGATCTTCAGGATCCGGGGCCGGGGCGTCAGTCTTGGCGGCGGGCGGGGCGAATACCTCGTTCTTCACCCGGGCCAGCGCGTCCTCAAGGATCGAGCGCAGGTTCCCGACAGCGTTCTCGCCGATGGACTCGGTGTTCCAGGCGGCCTTGCGCAGATCCCGGGCGAAGTCCACGGCCAGCCGCTCCAGGTCGCGGAACAGGGCGGCGTCCAGGCCAGGGCCGCCGGACCAGCCACGCCCGCGCGGGCCGCCCGGGCCGGGGCCGCCCCAGGGCCCGCCGGAGCGCCCGCGCCATCCGGTCCAGGTCGGCCAGGACTGCGAGGCCCAGTCGGCCCAGTCGCGGGGGGACCCCGCCGCCTGTTCCTGGCGCTCGTCCTGCCGGGAGTGCCGGGTCCGCCGCGCTTCCTCGTGCCGCGCCTGCCGGGCCGACTCGCGCGGGTCGGCGGCTGTGCCCTGGGCGTGCTGGGTGCCCTGCCGGGCCTCGTCCCGGGCGCGCCGCGCGCTTTCGCGGACCTCGTCCCGGGTGCGGCGGGCGCGCTCCCGGGCGTCCTCGCCCGGCGTGCGGCCTTCCCCGCGGCCCTCACGGTGCGCGTCCCGAGCCGTCCAGGTGAGTTCCTCGCGCAGGTTGCGGACGGTGTCGCGAACGTCCTCTGACACCTCGCGGGCGATGTCGCGCACCGACGCGGTGAGTTCCTCCTCGAGGTCGGCCAGGTCGTCGAGGCGCGACTGGATCTCCTCGCGCCCCTTGTCGGTAATGCGGTAGACCTTGCGCCCGTCGACCTCGTCGTGGGTGACCAGCCCTTCCTCTTCGAGCCGGGCCAGGCGCGGGTAGATGGTGCCAGGGGAGGGCGAGTAGACCCCCAGGAAGCGGTCCTGCAGGAGCCGGATGACCTCATAGCCGTGGCGGGGCGCCTCGTCGAGCAGCTTGAGCAGGTAAAGGCGCAGGCCGCCGTGCCGGAAGACCGGGCTCACCGCTGGTCACCCTGCCCGGCGGCCGCCGAGTCCGCCGCCGCCGAGTCCGCCGCCGCCGAGTCCGCCGCCTCCGGGCCCGGCGCCGGGGCGTCCGCGCGGGCCAGCAGCGTCACGTCGCCCGTCATGCTGGCCAGGCTGACGTTGGCCGAGCCCGACCCGATCGTCGCGGTCATCGTCGCCGGACCGGGCCCGGGTGAGGCGCTCATCTGCTCGAAGCTGCTGCGGACCCGGCCCGAGGCCGATTTCAGGTCCACCCGGGCGCTGGCCGACGCCGGGACGCGGACGGCCACGTCTCCCGAGACCGTGTTCACCTTGAGGCCGCTGCCGTCGCCCAGTTCGATGTCGGCCGTCACCTGGCCGCTGACCGTCTTGGCCGCGAGCTGGCGCAGCGTGCCGCCGGCCAGGGTCAGGTCGCCGGAGACCGAGTTGAAGGCCATCTCGCCGTCGAGGCCGCGCGCCTCGAGGTCGCCCGACACCGTCTTGGCGTCCACGCTGCCGATCACGCCATCAAGCGTGATGTCTCCGGACACGCTTTTGGCGGATATATTCGCGGAGATTCCGGACACGATCGCACTCGCGTTGACCACGCCGACCTGCGTGGGGCAGCCGCCGGGCACGGTGACCGTGACGTCGGCCGTGTGCTGCTGCGGGCGCAGCCAGCCGAGAAGCCCGTCCCACTTCAGGTCCTCGTAGGTGATCGTGAGGATTCCGGCCTCGTGCGTGACCAGCAGCGGCGGGCCGGCCAGGCTGGCCACGTCGACGGACGGAGCGTCCTGGCTGGCCAGGATCGCGACCGATCCGGAGACCACGCGCACCTTAAGCGCAGCGACGTCGGTGAGGTCGAGGGTTCTGGGGGAGTCGATCGTCCAGCGAGTCATCGCTGCCCTCCTCGCCTGATACCGCATCTCGGTGCGGTGATAGGGCGCTGCCATGAACGGTTACCTACATACGATATATCGTGTTCGCCAGTGGTCAAAGATCGGTGCCGCGGGCCGCCCGCCGCCGCGTTACTCGTCGTCGTCATCCAGGCGCGCCAGCCAGGTGGCCAGGCGCTCCACCGGAGCCTCGGCATCCGGGTTCAGGTCGACGAACTCGCGCAGGCGCTCGGCCAGCCAGCCCAGCGTGACCTGATCCTCCCCCCGCCGGTCGTGGAGTTCCTCCAGCCCGCGGTCGGTGAAGTACACGCCTCACCGCTCCCGGGACAGCGCGCTCTCGACCAGCCTGGCGTGGTCCTCGGCATGCGCCTTGGCCGAGCCGACGGCCGGGGCCGAGGACGCCGGCGGGGACATCAGCCGCACCGGCCGGTTCAGGATCCCGGGCAGCCGCAGCGCCATGTAGGGCCAGGCCCCCATGTTGGCCGGTTCTTCCTGGACCCATATCACCTCGTCGGCGGCGGGGTACCTGGCCACCTCGGCGGCCAGTTCGTCGCCGGGCAGCGGATAGAGCCGCTCGGCGCGGACCAGCGCGATGTCGGTGAGACCGCCGGCCCGCCGCTTCTCGGCCAGGTCGTAGTAGACCTTGCCGGAGCAGATCAGCACCCGCCGCACGGCCGCCGCATCGATCTCGCCCGGCTCGCCGATCACCGGCCGGAACGAGGAGCCGTTGGTGAAGTCCGCCTTCGCCGAGGCGGCCGCCTTCAGCCGCAGCATGGACTTGGGCGTGGCCACGATAAGCGGCTTGACCCGGTCCGACAGGGCCTGCCAGCGCAGCAGGTGGAAGTAGTTCGCCGGGGTGCTCGGCACGGCCACGGTCATGTTGTCCTGGGCGCACAGCGCGAGGAACCGCTCGATCCGGGCCGACGAGTGGTCCGGGCCCTGGCCCTCGTAGCCGTGCGGCAGCAGCAGCACCACCGCCGAGCGCTGGCCCCACTTCTGCTCGCCCGAGCTGATGAACTCGTCAATGATCGTCTGCGCGCCGTTGACGAAGTCGCCGAACTGGGCTTCCCAGCACACCAGCGCATCCGGCCGGGCCACCGAGTAGCCGTACTCGAAGCCGACCGCGGCGAACTCCGACAGCAGCGAGTCGTAGGTGTGGAACCGCGCGGTCTTGGAGTTGAACGTCCGCAGCGGCGTGTACTCCTCGCCGGTGTGCCGGTCCACGAGCACCGCGTGCCGCTGGCCGAATGTGCCTCTTCGAGTGTCCTGCCCGACCAGCCGCACCGCGTGGCCGTCGATGAGCACGCTGCCGAACGCGAGCAGTTCGCCGGTGGCCCAGTCGATCTCGTCCTGCTCGACCATGACCGCGCGCCGCTGCAGTTGCGGCTGCAGCCGCGGGTGCGGGGCGAAGCCGTCGGGCAGGTTGAGCTGGGTGTCGATGATGCGCTTGACCGTCTCGCCGGTGATCGCCGTCGGGGTCTGGTCGTGGTCGGCGGGCTGCGGCGCGCTCGGCTCGGGCGGGACCACCGCGCCCGGCTCGGCCGGCTTGCCGGCCGCGTCCCTGGTCTCGGTGAACGCGCGCTCGAGTTCCTGCTGGTAGTCGCGCAGCGCCTGCTCGGCCTCTTCCAGCGTGATGTCACCGCGCCCGATCAGGGCCTCGGTGTAGAGCTTGCGCACCGACCGCTTGGCGTCGATCAGGTCGTACATCAGCGGCTGGGTGAACGAGGGGTTGTCCGCCTCGTTGTGCCCGCGCCGCCGGTAGCAGATCATGTCGATGACGACGTCCTTGCGGAACGTCTGGCGGTACTCGAACGCGAGCCGGCCCACCCGGACAACGGCCTCGGGGTCGTCGCCGTTGACGTGGAAGATCGGCGCCTGGATCATCCGGGCCACGTCGGTGGAGTACACGCTGGACCTGGAGTACTCCGGCGCGGTGGTGAACCCGACCTGGTTGTTCACCACGATGTGCACCGTGCCGCCGGTCCGGTAGCCCCGTAGCTGGGACAGCTCGAGGGTCTCGGCCACCACGCCCTGGCCCGCGAACGCCGCGTCGCCGTGGATCAGCACCGGCAGCACCGTGAACCCGGGCTCGCCCATGTCGATCACGTCCTGCTTGGCCCGGACCACGCCCTCGAGCACCGGGTCGACCGCCTCCAGGTGGCTCGGGTTGGCCACCAGCGAGGTCGGGATCTGCGACCCGTCGCCGGGCACGTAGCAGCCCGAAGCGCCCAGGTGGTACTTGACGTCACCGGACCCGTGGGTGCTGGCCGGGTCCAGGTTGCCCTCGAACTCCTGGAAGATCTGGGCGTAGGACTTGCCCACGATGTTGGCCAGCACGTTGAGCCGGCCCCGGTGGGCCATGCCGAGCACGGCCTCGTCCAGGTGCTCGTGGGCCGCCTCGGTCAGCACGGCGTCCAGCAGCGGGATCAGCGACTCCGCGCCCTCGAGCGAGAACCGCCGCTGCCCCACGAACTTGGTCTGCAGGAACATCTCGAACGCCTCGGCCACGTTCAGCCGGGACAAGATCCTGACCTGCTCGTCGTGCTCGGCCCGGCCGTGCGGCCGCTCGATCCTGGCCTGCAGCCAGGCCCGCTCCTCCGGGTTCTGCATGTGCATGTACTCGACGCCGACCGTGCGGCAGTACGAGTCGCGCAGCACGCCCAGTATCTCCCGCAGTTGCATCCGCGGCTTGCCGCCGAACCCGCCGGTGGCGAACTCCCGCTCCAGGTCCCACAGGGTCAGCCCGTGCTGGTTGATGTCGAGGTCGGGGTGCTTGCGCTGCTTGTACTCCAGCGGGTCGGTGTCGGCCATGAGGTGGCCGCGCACCCGGTAGGCGTGGATGAGCTCGTGCACCCGCGCGGCCTTGGAGATGTCGTCCTCGTGGCCGGCCGGGATGTCCTGGACCCACCGGATGGGCTCGTAGGGGATGCGCAGCGACTGGAACACGTCGTCGTAGAAGCCGTGCTCGCCGAGCAGCAGCGCGTGGATGATCCGCAGGAAATCGCCGGACTGCGCGCCCTGGATGATCCGGTGGTCGTAGGTGGACGTCAGCGTGACCGTCTTGCTGATCGCCAGCCGGGCGATGGTCTCCTGCGACGCGCCCTGGTAGGCGGCCGGGTACTCCATCGCGCCCACGCCCACGATGCAGCCCTGGCCCGCCATCAGCCGCGGCACCGAGTGCTCGGTGCCGATCGTGCCCGGGTTGGTCAGGCTGATCGTGGTGCCGGCGAAGTCCTCGACGGTGAGCTTGCCCGTGCGGGCCTTGCGGACCACGTCCTCGTAGGCCATCCAGAACGGGCGGAAATCCATCTCCTCGGCGGCCTTGATGCTGGGCACCAGGAGCTGCCGGGACCCGTCGGACTTGCGCACGTCGATGGCCAGGCCGAGGTTGACGTGCTCGGGCTGGAGCAGCACGGGCTTGCCGTCCTGCTCGGCGTAGGCGTCGTTCATCTCCGGTGCCGAGGCCAGCGCCTTCACGATCGCGTAGCCGATCAGGTGCGTGAACGACACCTTGCCGCCCCGGCCGCGGCCGAGGTGGTTGTTGATCACTATGCGGTTGTCGACCAGGAGCTTGGCCGGTATGGCGCGCACGCTCGTCGCGGTGGGCACGCTCAGGCTGGTCGTCATGTTGGCCGCGGTGCGGGCGGCCGCCCCGCGCAGCCGGACCTCGGTCACCCCGGCCGGGACGGGCGCCACGGCCGCGGGCCGTCCGTCACCGGCGGCCTGCGCGCTGGCCGGACCGTTGACCGGCGCCTTAGCCGGCGCCTTAGCCGGGGCCTTGGCCGGGGCCGGGCTGGTCGGGGCGCCGGCGTTGCCGACGGCGCCCGGAGCCGGGGCCTGGCCGTCCTGCGCCTGGCCGTCCCGGGCCTGCGTGGCCGGCCCCTGGGTGGCCTGGGTGGCCTGGGTGGCCTGGGTGGCTGGTCGCTGGGCGGGCGGCGCGGCCCGCGGCGGCTCGGCGGGCTTCGGGCGGTAGTCGGTGAAGAAGTTCCACCAGGCCCGGTCCACCGAGCCCGGGTCAGCCTGGTACTTCTGGTAGAGCTCGTCCACCAGCCATTCATTGGGCCCGAAGTCGGTACCCGAGCCGGGCGACCCCGTATCTGGCGCGCTGACCCGGCCGTTCGCCTGACCGGCGCTGGCGGGCCCGGGATTGGCTGGCCCGGCGTTGGTCGACACGGTGCTGGCCTGTCGCGTGCGATCCGCGGCTGACTCCGGGGACTCAGCAGACACGGCTGACATCGCCCTCTTCCGAAGCTGGATTACCTGTTATTTCCGCACACCAGGCTACCCGGCGGCGCATCCGCAGAGGTGCCTGCCCGGTGGGTGCGCCATCCGGTCTGGTCAGCCGGAGAGGCGGTCCCTGTTGTGCGGCTCGAGCCAATTCACGAACGGGCCTTTAGGCACGATTCGTGACGGATTGACCCAACTTTGCGTCTGATAATAATGGCGCTTGATCTGGTCGAAGTCCGTGGTTTCGCCGAACCCGGGGCGTTGGTAGAGGTCGCGCGCGTAGTCCCACAGATGACGATAGTCGATCAGCCGGTGCAGGTTGCACTTGAACAAGACGTAGTAGACCGCGTCGAACCTGGCCAGCGTCGGGAACAGCCGGATGTCGGCCTCACTCAACTGGCTGCCGAGCAGGAACCGGCGCCGGGCCAGCCGGTCGTTGAGCGCGTCCATCGTGGCGAACAGGGCGTCGAACGCCTCCTCGTAGGCGGCCTGGCTGGTCGCGAGGCCGGCCTTGTACACGCCGATGTTGACCGCGTGGTAGATCAGGGTCGCGACCGCCTCGATCTCCCGCCGCTGGTCGACGGGGTACAGGTCGGGCGAGCCCGGCCGGTGATAGCCGATGAACTCGGTCTCGAGCATCACGGTGATCTGCGGCACGTCGTTGCTCACGATCCGCTGGGTCTGGGTGTCCCAGATCAGCGGCAGCGTGAACTTGCCCTGGTATCCCGGGTCGGTGACCAGGTACAACTCGGACAGGTACCGCGCCCCGGTGAGCAGGTCCTGGCCGCCCTGCCGGTCGGGGAACCGCCAGCCGTGCTCCCCCGAGATCGGGTCGGTCAGGCTCAGCCCGATGACTCGCTCAAGCCCGAGCAGGCTACGGACGGTCAGCGCTCGCTGCGACCACGGGCAGGCCAGCGATGCGTACAACTGGTAACGACCCGGCTCGGCCAGGTACCCGCTTGATCCATCCCCCGTGATCCGCTCCTTGATCGTGCCCTGATGGCGCAGGAAGCCACCCGTGGAGGACGCCGATGAGGTCGGCTGAGGCATGGAAGGCATCACCGTCCCTTCCCGGGGCCTAATGGGGCACTGCGTGATTTCCTATCTACTAGAACTCAGTCCGGCAAGAACATGGTTCCGCGAGACCAGGGTCGCCGCGACCAGACGGCAGCCCGGTGCCGGGACTGTTGTTGCGGTTGTTGCGGATGCGGTTGCCCCTGGTGGCATGCTGGCCGGATCCGGCGGTGAGCCGAGTTTTGCGGCAGCTCGCGGGTGCTTGTGACGACTCGCACGGTTTCGGCTCGCACGGTCTTGACGGCTTGCGGCGGCATGTGGCACGGGGAAGGGGGCTGGTGAGTTCCATCGTCAGCGGGCTTGACCACCTCAGCGGCTGGGTCGCCTACGGCGTGATCGCGGGGCTCGTGTTCGGCGAGACCGCGGTCTTCCTGGGCTTCGTGCTGCCCGGGGAGACCGCGGTCGTCCTGGGCGGCGTGCTGGCGAGCCGCGGGCATCTGTCGCTGGCCACGCTGGTGGTCGTGGTCGTGGTCACCGCCGTGGTCGGCCCGCTCGTGGGCTACGAGATCGGCCGGCGGATGGGCGATCGCCTGTTCGCCGCGCGCGCCCTGCGCCGGATCCCCGGCGGCCCGGCGCGGGCCAGGACCGCCCTGCGGGAGCGGGGCGGCCTCGCCGTGCTGCTGGGCCGCTTCGTCGCGTTCGTGCGGGCGGTCATGCCCGCCGCGGCGGGGGCAGTGCGGGTGCCATACCGGACCTTCTTCATCTATAACGCGGCTGGCGGGCTGGTCTGGGGCGTCGGCTACTGCCTGCTGGGGTACGCCGCCGGCTCCGCGTACGCCGCCGTGGAGGAGCGGGTCGGCACCGGGCTCGCCATCGCCGTCGCGGCGGTCGTGGTAGCGATCGTGGTGGTGTGGGCCGTGCGCCGTCACCGCGCCCCCTCGCCCGCGGCGCCCGCGGCGTCGGCCTCGGCTGCGGAGTCGGCGCCGGGTTCGGAGGCCGAGACGGAGGCCCCCTCAGGCGTTGGGACGGAACTGGGCGACCCCCCGGTCACCGGCCAAGGCCATGATCCTGGTTGAACCCCGCGGACCGAATAGCGCCCGCCGCCTCGTATCAACCCGTTGCTTTGCCTGCTGGCTGTCACTCTTGTGGTGCGCGAGTTGCGGGATGGCCGCCAGGGATCCCCGCTGCGCCCAGGCCGAGGCGGTCTTTCATGCTCGTGGAGCATCGCGTGCGCATTTGACGCGTTTTGCTCCACGATCATGGAAACGCGGGTCCTGACCTGCTTACGGGCGCCCGAAAATGTCGTCCCGGCGATGCTCGAGGCAGGGCAGGCTGGCTCTGATCTCGGCGGTCAGCGCGGTATCCACCTCGCCCATCCCCAGGCTCGGCCGCGAGCCGAGGTCCATCGTGACCGTGCCCATCGGGTCGACGAGCATGCTGCGGCCCACGCCGGTGGGCGCCCGGCTGGGCGGCTCGGCCGGGTCGGGCACCTGGTCGACCGCGGCCACCCACACGGTGTTCTCAATGGCGCGGGCCCGGACCAGCGTGACCCAGTGCTCCTCCTTGAACAGCCCGGCGGCCCAGTCGGCCGGGATCACGATCAGGTCGGCACCGCGGCTGACCAGGGCGCGGGCGTGCTCGGGGAACCGGACGTCGTAGCAGGTCAGCACCCCGACCCGGAGTCCGCCGAGTTCGACCACGGTCGGCTCGTCGCCCGGCGCGACCAGGTCGGATTCCCGCTGGCCGAGCGCGTCGAAGAGGTGGATCTTCCGGTAGGCGGCGGCCAGGTGCCCGGCGGCGTCGACCGCGACCGCCGTGTTGTATACGCGGCCGTCCGGCGCCGGCTCGAAGACCCCGGCCACGATCGCGATGGAGTTGTCGCGCGCCGCCGCGCGAAGACCACCGCAGTACGACCCGTCCAGCGGTTCGGCGGCCGCGCGCAGGTCGGCTCCGAACCGGACCTGGGAACCCTCGGGGAAGATCGCTAGCTGGGCCCCGGCCGAAGCCGCGTCGGCCACCGCGGCCTTGGCCCGGCCGAGGTTGACCGCTGGATCGGAACTGGCCGGTACCTGGCAGAGCGCGACTCGCATGGCCGCAGCGTAAGCCACAAACAGTCATAACGCACCGCCCCGCCCGCCATCCGCGCCCGTTATCGGCACCCGCTTCACGGCGCGCGGTCTCCACCCCCGTGGACTGGTCGCACTCCACGCCCCGCCACCCCGCACCGCCCGCTGCGCGCCACTCGCATCACTCAAGTCACTCACATCACACGTGCCCACCCGGCGACGGGCATGAAACGGCCCAGAAGGCGTATGAATGTGACTTCAGGGCTCATAGATGGACACCAAACTCACATTCATCGCCATGATCACCGGCTGTCCGGGTGCGGGCGGGGAGCGGCGGGCCAGCGGTGTCGGGGTGCGGGCGGGGAGCCGGGCGGGCCAACGGTGTCCGGATCCGGGCCAGGCGGGGCGGGCCGAACGGCGTCCGGGTGCGGGGCGGGGCGGGCCAACGGTGTGCGGGCGGGGCGGGCTAGCGGCGTCCAGTCTGGGAGGGGTGAGGCCGGCCAACGGGGCCTGAAGCGCGGGGAGGGGCGGCGCGCGGACCGGGCCCGGGCAGCCGGAAAGGGCCGCGGCGACCCCGGTGCCGCAGCCCTTCCCGGGCCCCCGCCCGCTGGCGCCCCCTAGTGCCCCGTAGTGCCGCTTAGTGCCCCGGCCTGGCCTCGCCGGCCAGGGCCATGGCGTCGGCCCGGGTTCGTGCGCCGGCGGGTACGCGCGCGCCGGTACGGACGGTGCGGCCATCCCGGGCGGCGGTGCCGGCCAGGGGTGTGCCGCCGGTCAGAAACCCGCCGTCGGGGAATGCGTCGTGCGGATGCTCGTCGGGGCCGGAGTCGGCCGGGACACCGGTGACCCACGGGCGGGCGGCGCGGCGGCCGCGGTACGGAGCCCGGGTCCGGCAGGCGGGCCGGCTGATGCCCACGGCGTGGAACCCGAGCAGGCGCCGGGCCATCCGCGCCAGCGGCCCCGGGGCTCCTCCGGCAATGCTGCGCGCGGCCTCTTCGCGCCTGCTGGCCAGGGTGACGAGCAGGATGCTGGCGATCGGCAGGCCCCCGACGAGGATGGCGATGGCGATCAGCAGAAGTACGTTCACGTTCACTCCCCGTGTGCTCGGCGGTCCATCGTCGGGGGACGTCTGGCCGGCGCTCCCATCAACCCGATGTTCCCGCTGATTAGACTCATACCAAACAGTGGGGTGTTTAAAACTGCCCGAGTGGGTAGATTCCACCTATCCAGATGGTGAGAATCATGGGTACCTCCTAGAGGGGTGAGGTCCGTGGCTCATGCTCGGTATCAGCAGATCGCTGACCGGCTTCGCGACCAGATCACCAACGGCGTATTCGGCCCGGGTGAACGCCTGCCCAGCGAGCCCGATCTCATCGAGGAGTACCAGGCCTCGCGAAATACGGTACGGCTGGCCATCGCACTGCTCACCAACCAGGGCCTGGTCGTGACCAGGCAGGGCCTGGGTACGTTCGTGCAGCAGCCAACCCGGCCGTTCACCGCCCTGCTGTCCCGGGTCAACGTCCCGGGACGCGGGCTTCCCGGCGATTCCGCGCTGCCCGGGGTCCAGCACGCCGACGCGTCGCTGCCCGTGGTGGGCGCGGCCGCTAACCAGCCCGAGCGGGCCAGGTCGGTCGTGGTGGAGACGGCCGAGGCGAGCAACAGCGTCGCGGCCAGCCTCGACATCAAGCCGGGAGACCCGGTGATCGTGCGCCGGTCCCAGCGCTACCTGGGGGAGGTCCCCTGGCTGCTGGTGGCCTCGTTCTTCCCGATGGACCTGGCGCGGGGAAGCGCGCTTGAGCAGGCGGGTGCCATCGAGCAGGGCAGCATCAAGCTGCTCGCCGACCTCGGGTATCCGCAGCAGGGCTTCCGGGATGAGATCGCCGCGCGGATGCCCGACGCGCGGGAGTTCCGGTTCTTCGGGCTGACCACGGGCACGCCGGTGATCGTGGTCGGCCGGACGGCCTACAGCGTGTCCCGGCCGATCAGGCTGACCCGCTTCGTCTACCGGGCCGACCGGGTCCGGCTGGCGCACGAGGTGGCCGCCATCCCGGAGAAGTACCAGGACCCCGATGGCGCCTGAGCCAGGTTAGTCCAGCTCGGCGGATCTGAGTATCCGCGCCGCCTGGACCCGCGCCTGCGCCAGGTCGGCCATGGCCGGGTCCCAGCGCCAGCCGCAGCAGATCGCGCAGTTGGGTGTGCTGGGCGGCCGGCAGCCGCTCGAACGGCGGCTGATCGACGACGCGCGCTGGCTGGTCGAAGGGGGCCGCCAGGCCGGGGTGCCCGCCACCCTGGAGATCACCGAGGAAGCAGTGCACGCGTTCCCGGTACGGCTCCGCAGACACCGGAGGCCCGGCCGGCCCTGTAGCGGGTGGGCCGGCATCTCGCGACCCACTTTGTCACCGGTCAGGGCGGTGATCGCGGCTGGCACCCGGGGCCTGGGCGCCCCGCCGAGCCGGGCCAGGGCTTCTAAGCAGGCTTTTTGCCGGTTATGGTGAAGTCGTGGTCGCGCTTTTGCTCGCCGCGGTCGCGGTCGGGTTGGGAAACCTGGCCGCCTCCGTCGCCATTGGCGTGACCGGTGTCACCCCCCGCATCCGGATCCAGGTCGGCGTGGTGTTCGGCGCCTTCGAGGGCGGGATGCCGATCGTCGGGCTGCTGATCGGCCAGCGGTTCGCCAGCCACCTGGGCACAGCGGTCCGCTGGCCCGGTGCCGTCCTGCTGATGCTCGTCGGCGCGCAGGGCCTGGTGCGCTCGATCCGCGACGGCCGCAAGAACGCGGCCGCGGCGAAGCATCCCGCTCCGGCTCCCGAGGTACCCGGCCAGCAAGCGCCCGCCACAGCGGTTCTCGGGGCCCGCCGCGACGAAGCGCGAGTCACCGAGGCCAAGGCCCCGGCGCCACCCGGCCCGGACGCGACCGTGGCGACCCCGGCGCCCGGCGCCAGGCCCGCCAGCCAGGAGGCTTCCGTTCCCGCCCCGCAGCTTTCCGGCCCGGTCGCTGCGGTCTACTCGGGTTCCTCGCTACGCATCAGCCGCCTGCTGGTCAGCGGCTTGGTCCTCAGCCTGGACAACCTCGTCGTCGGCTTTGCCCTGGGCACCTACGGCGTCAGCATCGCGTTCGGCGCGATCCTCATTGGCGCGGTCAGCGTGGCCATGTCCCTGGCCGGGCTGGAACTAGGCGGACTGCTCGGCCGCTGGGCCGGCGAGCGAACCGAGCAGGTGAGCGGCGTAATCCTGATCCTGGTCGGAGCGGCTATCGCCGGCGGCGCACTGACCTGACCTAATCGCAGCATGTACATGTCGCAGAACATGTACATGCGGTCGTGCATGTACATGCAGTGGGCATGTACATGTGAGCAGGCATGTACATGTCGCTGTGCATGTACCTGCGGGGGGCGGGGCGGCTATTCCTCGAGGCGCAGGGCGGCCTTGGGGCAGGACAGGACCGCGTGCCGCACGGATTCGGCCAGGCCGGGCGGGACCTCGGCCACCTTGATGTGCAGTTCGTCCTCGTCGTCTACTTCGAATACCTCGGGCACAAGGCCCGCGCAGACCGCGTTGGCCTCGCAGGCGTCGCTGTCGACTTCCACCCTCACGTGCCGGTCTCCCTCGGTTACGCAGCAGTAGTAAGAGGAGTAGAGCATCTCGTGACGCGCACGGGCAAGCAAGGCGGCAGACTGGCAGCCATGCAGAACGGCTTCCCCGAAAGTCTTGCCCGCGCCGCGCAGTCGGCCCGGGGTTTCATGCCTGAGCCCGAGGGCCTGGCGCTCTATGACACCGCCGCCGCTTACGCGAGCCGGGGCCCGGTGGCTGAGATCGGGACCTACTGTGGCAAGTCGACGATCTACCTCGCGGCCGCGGCGGCGGAGGCCGGGCAGAAGGTCATCACGGTCGACCATCATCACGGGTCGGAGGAGAACCAGCCCGGCTGGGAGTATCACGACACCAGCCTGGTCGACGCGGTCACCGGGCGGCTCGACACGCTGCCCCACTTCCGGTCCACGATCGCCGCCACCGGCCTGGAGGAGCACGTGATCGCGATCGTGGGCCGGTCGGCCGATGTCGCCGGGCTGTGGCGGACGCCGCTCGGGATGCTGTTCATCGACGGCGGCCACACCGACGCCGCGGCCGCCACCGACTACGAGGGCTGGGCCCCGTGGGTGGCCCCCGGCGGCGCGCTGGCCATCCACGACGTCTTCCCCGACCCGGCCGACGGCGGGCAGGCCCCGTTCCGGATCTACCAGCGCGCGCTGAAGTCGGGCGCGTTCACCGAGGTGCGGGTCGAAGGTTCGCTGCGGGTCCTCGAGCGGACCGCGGCCGGCATCGGCTGACGAGGCCGGGCCTGGCGGCTGGTTACGCCGCGCTGGTTACGCTACGCGGGTTACGCCGCGCGGCGCTTAAGCAGGGGCGGCTAAACAGCGTCGGCCGAGGCCGCGGGCGGGCGGTTTGCCTCCGATTTTTCGCACCCGCACGCGGCGGCGTCCACCGGCGAGCCGACCGCCCACCGGGGGGCCGCGGCGGCGAAGATCCCCGATCCGCCGGTGCCGCCGCAGAGGGCGTCGGCGGCCAGGATGACCGCCGCCGAGGTCCAGCTGCTCTGCTCGTTGGGGAAGTGCTTCCCGTTGGCGAACTGCCATCCGGTCCAGTAGCCGCCGCTAGGATCCCGAAGGTGGTGGACCTGCTCGAACAGGTCCAGCGCGCGGGAGTGGTCACCGATCGCGTCCAGCGTCAGCGCGAGCTCGCAGGTCTCGGCGCCGGTGACCCAGGGCTGGTCGCTGACGCACCTGATGCCGAGGCCGGGCACGACGAACGTGTCCCAGCCCTCGGCCAGGCGCGCGTCGGCCGCGGCGCCGCGCAGCGGGCCGCCGAGCACCGGGTAGTACCAGTCCATCGAGAACCGGCTCTTGTCGGCGAACGCCTCGGGGTGACAGGCCACCGCGTGCCCGAGTTGGCCGGCCGCGAGCTCCCAGTCCGGCTGCGGCTCACCGATGTACTCGGCCAGCGCGATCGCGCAGCGCAGCGCGTGGTGCATGCTGGAGCTGCCGGTCAGCAGCGCGTATTCGGCGGGCGCGCCGCTGGCCTCCCGCTGCCAGATGATCTCGCCGCGCGGCTGCTGCAGGCTCAGCGCGAACTCGATCCCGTCCCGCACGACCGGCCACATCCGACGCGCGAACGCGTCGTCCCGGGTGATCTGAAGCTCATGCAGGACCCCGACGGCGCAGTAGGCGGCGTGGTTGCTTTCTACCGCCTCCTCGAGGACCGTGCCGTCGCCGGCCAGCTTGGGCCACGATCCGTCCGGCCGCTGGGCGGCGCGCAGCCATTCGTAGGCCCGGCGGGCCGCGCCCCGCAGTCCGCACACGCTGAGCGCCATCGCGCACTCGACGTGGTTCCACGCGTCGACGTGGCCGTCGGGCCAGCCGATCGCGCCGTCGCGCTGCTGTTCGGCCTCGATGCTGCGGCCGGTGGCCAGGATCTGGTCCGCGGTCAGGATCCCGGGAACCGACGGCAGCCAGGTGGCGCGGCGCGCCGTGCGCGCCGCGCCGTTGCCGCCCGGGCGGGCCTGGTCCGCGCGGGCCGAGTCAGAAGCCGAGTCGCAGTCGGTGTCGTCGTCTGGGCTGGACCCGTCCGGGCTGGTGCTCGCCAGCCGCTCAGGCTGCCGCATGTGCCTCCTCCGGCTGCGCCGACGTGGCGGCGGCCGGACGCCGTTGGCCGGCGCCCTTACCGGCCCTCCCGGCGGCCGGCTTGGCCGCGTAGATGACGATGCTCTTGCCACTGAGGGGGTTCAGGGCCCAGCCGGCCAACCGCATGACCGGCGGGTTCTTCATGATCTCCCAGACCAGCAGCCGGTGATACGCCCGGGCCAGCGGGTGATCGTCGTCGTGCACGCCGACCGCGCATTTCAGCCACCAGTACGGCGCGTGCAGCGCGTGGGCGTGATGGTGCCCGCTGACGGCCAGCCCGGCCCGGGCCATCTTGGCCTCGAGCTCGGAGCGGGTGAAGATCCGCACGTGGCCGCCCGGCACGTTGTGGTAGTCGTCCGAGAGCCGCCAGCAGATCCGTTCCGGCAGCCAGGCGGGCACGGTGACCGCGGCCACCCCGCCCGGCCGCAGCACCCGGGCCAGTTCGTGCAGGGCGGCCTGGTCGGCCGGGATGTGCTCGAGCACCTCGGCGGCGATCACGCGGTCGAACGAGCCGTCGGGGAAGGGCAGGGCGGTCGCGTCCCCGGCCGTCGCCTGCGCGCCCGCGCCGTCCGGTACCTCGCCCGCCTCGCGCATGGCCGCGAACATCGCGGTCACCTGCTGCAGTTCGCTGTGGTCGGTGTCCAGCGCCACCACGTTCGCGCCGCGGCGCAGCACCTCGAACGCGTGCCGGCCCGCGCCGCAGCCCAGGTCGAGCACGCGTTCGCCCGGGCGGACGGGGAACCGGGTGAAATCGACGGTCAGCACGGCCCGGCTCCGGGCTGCGCGGCCCGGCTCCGCGACGATTCGCGCTCGGGTGCCGCCTCGATCGCGGCGCGGTACTGGCCGGCGGTGGCGCGGGCCACCGCCGGCCAGGCGAAGCGCTCCTGTACCCGGCGCAGGGCCAGAGCGGACAGCCGCTCGCGTTCGGCGGCGGAGTCGTGCAGCATGCGCAGGGCCACGGCCAGTTCCTCGGCGTCGCCCGGCGTGACCAGCAGGGCCGCGTCCCCCGTCACCTCGGGCAGGGCGCCGGTCCGGCTGGCGACCAGC
>DATAVV010000316.1:0-9425 GCA_036267555.1 Streptosporangiaceae bacterium
TAGTCGGTTGCCATGTGGGCCCTTACCCCTCCATCTTTCTTGCCTATCGCGCGGGTGTAACGCTCGAAGAGCCTCGGTTGTGCCCGAATCCGGCGGGGAATTCTGTCACGTCCCGGCGCCTGGTACACGTACAACGCATCCACGGCGCTTCGTGTCCGGGCCGGGCTCCCTCCCAACAACACACGACTTCCGGCATTCCCCCTAAAATTCCCTTTGGTAGTTCCCCGATCAACGTCGCTAGCAGGCACAAAGTGCGTATGGTACGAACCGCACATCCTGTCCACCTGCATGACCTCGCGGAGACGAGTTATGCCCCACGTCACGCCGCTGCATGCCGAAGACCCTCGGCGTGTCGGCCGGTTTCGGCTGGCTGGGCGCATTGAGGAGATCGCCGCGGCCGGCCCCGTCTACCTGGCGACCGCGGTGGACGGCAGCCAGGTCGCGATCACGCTGCTGGACGGCGAGTGGGCCGACGACGCCGCGGCCAGGGACCGGTTCACCGCCGAGGCGAACGCGGCCCGGCGGGTCGCGCCGTTCTGCGCCACGCGGATACTCGACGCCGGATTCGACGGCGGCCACGCCTTCCTGGTCAGCGAGTACGTGGCCGGGCCCTCGCTGCTGGAGTTCGTGACCGCCGAGGGCCCGTGGGAGGACGCGGACCTCGAAGCGCTGGCCATCGGGACCGCGACCGGCCTGGCCGCCATCCACCAGGCCGGGCTGGTGCACGGAGACTTCGGGCCCGAGCACGTGGTGCTCGGGTCGGAGGGCCCGCGGGTCATCGACTACGGGATCACCCCGCCCTACGGCTCCGCGACCCCCGCCGCCGACATGCGCGCCTGGGCCCAGACCGTGCTGTACGCGGCCGTGGGCGAGCCCCCGGACCCGACCGACCCCGAGGACCTGGACCTGCTGCCGGAGCCGCTGCTCACGCTGGTCAGCCTCTGCACGTCGGCGGATCCCGCCGATCAGCCCACGGCTCGGTCGGTGGTGCTCGAACTGCTCGGCGACGAGGACCCGCCCGCCGGGGTCCTGGCCGAGGGCACCCGGCGCGCGGAGCGGGCCGCGGTCCAGCCGGTCCCCGCCAACGACGCGGGCCCGTCCGCGCCGCGCCCGCGCCGGGCCCGCCCGGCCCTGGTCTGGTGGGTGAGCGGGGTCGCCGTCTGCGTGGCGGTGATCGTGGTCGCGATCCTGTTCGCGCAGAGCCAGACCGGGCAGCCCCCGGAAGTGATCAAGCCCACCCCGAGCCACCAGGCGAGCGCCCCGGCGCGCAGCCGCTCGCCGTCGCCGGCCTCCACGGTCACCGTGCCCTCCACGCTGGCCGGGATCTGGTCGGGCCACATCACCCAGCCCAACCCGACCGGCCCGCCGGACACGTTCGGCGTCACGCTGAACCTGGTCAACGGGACGAACGGGGGCTCGGTCGAGTACTCGGGCGCGTCGTTCAAGTGCTCGGGCGAACTGAGCACGGTGTCCAACGCGCTCGGCAGCCTGAAGCTGAACCAGCAGATCACGCCCAACCAGAACGAGTGCGACGACGGCGTGGTCACGGTCAGCCTGGGTCAGGACAACTCACTGCTGTTCATCTACAAGTCGCAGACCGGGACCGCGCAAGGCACCCTGACCAAGGCGTCCTGACCGCTCAGCCGTCGCGCTCGGGGTCCGTGCCCGCCAGCAGGTCGTGCAGGTCCGCCAGGAGCGGCGGCCCGGCCGCGAGCGTCATCGACGGGCCGGGCGGCTGACCGTGCAGCCCGGTGACCGCCGCGCCGGCCTCGGTCGCGATCAGGCTGCCCGCCGCGATGTCCCAGAGGTTGACGCCCCGCTCGTAGTAGGCGTCCACGCTCCCCGACGCCACCGAGCACAGGTCCACGGCGGCCGACCCGGCGCGCCGGATGTCGCGCACCCGGGGCAGCACCGCCGCCAGCACCTCGCCCTGGACCATCCGCCGCCCGGCGGCGTACCCGAAGCCGGTCGCGACCAGCGCCTGGCCGAGCGGCACGCCGGTGTTGCAGGCCAGCCGGATCGGCTGCGGCGTATCCTCGCCCCGCGCGTCGAGAGCGCCCCAGCTCAGCCACGCTCCGCCGCCGCGCCCCGCGCTGAACAACTCGTCGCGCCGGGGCACGAACACCGCGCCGACCACGACCGTGCCCTCGGCCTCCGCGGCGATGCTGACCGCCCAGTCCGGCAGCCCGTACAGATAGTTGACGGTGCCGTCCAGCGGGTCCACGATCCAGCGCACCCCGCTGCGTTCCCCGGATCCGCCGTCCTCGCCGCCCTCCTCACCGAGGATCCTGTCGTGCGGCCGCGCCGCCCGGATCACGTCCCTGATCAGCAACTCGGCGGCCTGGTCGGCCTCGGTCACCACGTCGGTCGGGCTCGACTTGGTCGCCACGACCTCGGCGCGGCCGCCGCGGCCGAGCAGCAGCCGCCCGGCCGCCACCGCCGTCGAGCAGGCCAGCTCGAGCAGGGCGGCGGTCTCCGGCGGCCTCACCGGCCGGCCCTCGGGCCGGCGCCGGGCCTGGTCACGCCCGCCCCACAGCAGCCGCTGCCGCAGGTCCCGATGGCGGGTCCGAGGCCGCCGAGGGCGCGCGGCGGCACTCTCTGCCCCGGGGGGACGGCCCCCCCAGACTCCCCCGAGAGGTCCTGCCGCTCGGCCACCAGCTCGGTGATCATCGCGACGAACCGGGGGTCGGTGCCTGGCGTGGCCGCCCGCGCCAGCGGCAGGCCCAGCCGCCGCGCCGTCTGCGCGGCCTCGACATCGAGGTCGAAGACGACCTCCATGTGGTCGGAGACGAACCCGACCGGAACCAGGACCACGCCCCGTGAGCCCGCCTCGGCCAGGTCGCCCAGGCAGTCGTTGACGTCGGGCCCGAGCCACGGCACCGACGGCGGCCCGCTGCGGCTCTGGTAGGCCAGCCGCCAGGCCCCGGGCCGCCCTGCCCGCTCGGCGACCAGCCGCGAAGCCTCCGCGAGCTGCGCCGGGTACGCGCCCCCGTCCGGGCCGGAGCTGACCGCCATCTTTTCCGGGATGCTGTGGGCCGTGAAAACAAGATCAAAATCATCCTTAACGCGGCCGGGGAGTGCCCTGGCCGCGTCGCGGACGGCGTCGGCGAGGGGCTCGACGAACCCCGGGTGGCTGAAGTAGGGCCGCAGCTTGTCGATCACCGGGGCGCCGGGGCCGGCCTGGGCCCGGGCCTGCTCGATGTTCTCCAGGTACTGGCGGCAACTCGAGTAGGAACTGTAGGCCGAGGTGACGAACGCGGCCGCGTGCCGCCGCCCGTCGGCGGCCATCCGTGCGACGGTGTCGGCCAGCATCGGCTCCCAGTTGCGGTTGCCCCAGTAGATGGGCAGGTCGACGCCGCTGGCCGCGAAGTCTTTCTCGATCGCGGTGAGAAGCTCGCGGCACTGGCCGTTGATCGGGCTCACGCCGCCGAACCGGTAGTAGTGCTCGGCCACCTGCTCCAGCCGCTCGCGGGGCACCCCGCGGCCGCGGGTGACGTTCTCCAGGAACGGCATCACGTCATCCCGGCCCTCGGGACCGCCGAAGGACACGAGCAGGAAGGCGTCGTAACGCGGCATGCCACCATCCAACCAGGCTTCGCGCCCCCGCCCGCCACCCCGGCGCAGCTCAGGTCAGGGGTAGTTCTGCGCGTACTTCCCGGCCAGCGCCAGCACCTCGTTGACGTACCAGTCGGCGTGGTTGTAGTCGAAGACGGCCGACCGCAGCGCGCTGCCGCCGGCGGCCGCCCCGTCGGCGCACAGCATCCGGGCCGCGGACGGCACCGCGTCGTAGGGGTTCATGATGTCCGGCGGCCCGGTCTGGCCGAACCCGTCTGTGCCCCAGACCGCCCACGTCGACGGCTCGAACTGCATCGGCCCGAGCGCGCCGGCCGGAGACGGGCCCACGTTCGCGCCGTCCCCGCTCTCGATCTGCCCGATCGCGGCGAGCACCGTCCAGGACAGGCCCGGGCAGAACTTGGCGGCCGAGTCCTGGAAGAGCTGCAGGTAAGTGGCGGGCGCCTGGCCGGACGTGGCCTTGGCCACCGGAAGCTGCTGCTGGCGCAGGCTGACGATCTTGCCGGACGGCCCGAGCACCCGGCCGACCGCGGCCATCAGCGTCTTCAGGCCGGCGCCAGGCGCGCTGATCAGCGCCGCGACCCGGTGGACGAGGCCGAGTTCGCCGGAAACCTGGGTGTTCACCAGCAGGTCCACGCCCTCGATGCCGAGCGTGGCCGAGGCGCCGAACGTCACCGTCCGCGTCGTGGCCGCGGTCAGCGGGTAGCCGCGGCCGCGGGTCAGGCCCAGCTTGCTGCTCGCGCTCTGCGATGCGACGAACTGCCCGCTGGCCAGCGCGGTCCAGAATGCCTGGTCCGAGGCGGTCCGCAGCGGAACCCAGGACCGGAATTGGGCCGGGTTGACGCCGATGACGCTGACCGGCTGGGTCCCGGCCTTGATCTCGGCGCCGTCGAACGAGACCAGGTTCCTGACCCCGCTGATCTTGTCCAGCTTGGCCAGTTGCTGGTCGGTGAGGCCCGAGGGCGAGACGATCAGCAGGTCGGGCAGGATAATCTGCTTGAACGAGCCGGCGTCCCTGGCGGCGGCGGCCGGCGAGATGTACGCGTCGCCGCTGCCGGAACCGCCGGCCGGGGGCTGCACGATCCCGGTGTAGCCGCCCGCGCCCAGCACGACCAGGGCGCTGCACCCTGCCGCGCCGCGCCGCAGCCACGCGTGTGCGTCGAATCCAGCGGCGGTGACGCCCCTGCGGGGTATTAACCTGCGCCGGATCAGCCGTGCCATCATCGCGATCTACCCTAACCCGCTCGCACGTCTCTTTGTAGGCGCGGGCGTCGACTCCTGGTGAGCGCCGCTATCTGGTGAAGTAACGCGGCAACGCCTGATATAGGTTCAAGGCGGAGGTTGCCGGGACAATGACGCAGGTCAGGGAGCAGGACCAGCGCCGGGGCAACCCGTACCTCAACGTGCTGAGCCGACCGGGAGCGCTGCGGTTCTCCGCTGCGGCCTTTGTCGGCCGGATGCCGATGTCCATGTTCGGCCTGGGCACGCTGCTGCTGATCGCGTCGGTGACCGGCCGCTACGGGCTGGCCGGGTTCGTGGCCGCGGCGGGCTCGGTCGGCTACGCGGTCTGCGCCCCGCAGGCCGCCCGCCTGGCCGACCGGTTCGGGCAGCGCCGGGTGCTGCGCCCGCTGACGGTGCTCTTCGCCGCGGCCACGGCCGGGCTCATCGGCTGCGCGCTCGGGCGAGCGCCGGTCTGGGCCATGGTGGTGACGGGCGGGCTGGCCGGGGCGGCCATGCCGTCGATCGGGTCCATGGTCCGGGCCCGCTGGAGCGCGCTGCTCGGCGACTCGCCGCTGCTGCACACCGCGTTCGCGCTCGAGTCGGTCGCCGACGAGACCATCTTCGTCATCGGGCCGGCGCTGGTCACCGTGCTCGCCACCGAGGTGTACCCGGCGGCCGGAGTCGCGGTGGCCATGGTGGCCTGCGTGACCGGGACACTGCTGTTCGCCGCGCAGCGCGGCACCGAGCCGCCGGCCGGCGGCCCCGGGCCGGCGGCCGCGGCCGCCGGGCCGGGGCGGGGCGGGCGCGGTGCCCGGCTGCCCGCGCCCGGGCTGGTCACGCTGGCGCCGGTGTACTTCTGCCTGGGCGCGATGTTCGCCGCGATCGACCTGTCCACGGTGGACTTCGCGGCGCAGCACGGGCACAAGCCGCTGGCCGGGTTCATCCTCGGCTCCTACGCGCTGGGCAGCGCCGCGGGCGGCCTGCTGTACGGGTCCCGGTCCTGGGCCGCCCCGGCCCACCGCCGGTTCGCGATGACCCTGGTCCTGGTCGCCGCCGGGTCCGCGACGTTCTGGGCCCTGCCCGGCCTCGCGGTGCTGGCCGTGGTCATCTTCTGCTCCGGCCTGGCCATCTCGCCGACGTTCATCGCCGGGTTCAGCCTGATCGGCCAGCAGGCCCCGGTCCGGCGCCGGACCGAGGGCATCGCGTGGCTCACCTCCGCGATCTCGATCGGCGTGGCGGTGGGATCGCCCGCGGCCGGGCACCTGGTCGACGCGGGCGGGGCGCGCTGGGGCTACGTGTTCGCCGCGGGCTGCGGCGCCGCCGCGGTCGCGGCCTGTCTGCTCGGGCTCGGCCGGCTGGGCCGGCCCGGGCCGGTTGAAGCAGCCGAAACAGCCGGATGAGGCAGCCGCGCTGGCGTGGTGACGGTAGCTGCGCCGGCCGAGCGCTGGGCTTGCAGCAAGGGCGGCTGCGCCGGCCGAGCGCTGGGCTTGCAGCAGCAGAGCACAATGGGCCGATGCAGCAACATCAGCGGCAGGCCCGGCCGTGACCGCGGCCGCCGTCACGGCCTGGCGGAACTGGGCCGGCAACGAGACGGCGCGGCCGCGCCGGGTGGCCACGCCCCGATCGGCGGCGGAGGTGGCGCAGGAGATCCGCCGGGCCGCGGCGGACGGCCTGACCGTGCGGATGACCGGCACCGGGCACTCGTTCACCCCGGCCGCGGCGACCGACGGGGTGCGCCTGCTGCCCGGCGGCCTGACCAGCATCAGGTCGGTCGATGCCGCGGCCGGGCTGGTGACCGTCGAGGCGGGCTGCCCGCTGCGCGTGCTCAACGCCGAGTTGCTGGCCCGCGGGCTGTCGCTGGCCAACATGGGTGACATCCAGGTGCAGACCGTGGCCGGGGCAATCCAGACCGGCACCCACGGCACGGGCCGCGACGTCGGAGGCATGGCCGCCCAGGTGGCCGGCCTGGAACTGGTCCGGGCCGACGGCACGGTCGTGACCTGCTCGGCGGACGACCCGGCCGGGCCGGGGCGGGACCTGTTCGACGCCGCCAGGGTCGGGCTCGGCGCGCTCGGCATGCTGACCGCGGTGACATTCCGGGTGGTGCCCGCGTTCCTGCTTCAGGCCCGCGAGGAGCCGATGCGCTGGTCCGAGGTGATCGCCCGGCTGGACGAACTGACCGCGCAGAATGAGCACTTCGAGTTCTACTGGTTCCCGCACACCGAGGGCTGCCTGGTCAAGCGCAACAACCGGGTACCAGGGCCGCCGCGGCCGCTGAGCCGGATGCGGTACCTGCTCGACGACGAAATGCTGTCCAACACCGTCTTCGGGCTCACCTGCCGGCTCGGGCACGCGGTACCCGGGGTCATCAGGCCGGTCAACCGCGTAGCCGGGAAGGCTCTCGGCGCCAGGACCTACACCGACGCCGCGTACCGGGTGTTCACCAGCCCGCGCCGGGTCCGGTTCAAGGAACAGGAGTACGCCGTGCCGCGCGAGGCCCTGGCCGGCGTGCTCGGCGAGGTCCGGGGCCTGTTCGCCCGGCGCGACTGGCGGATCAGCTTCCCGATCGAGGTGCGGGTCACCCCGGGCGACGAGCCCTGGCTGTCCACGGCCTACGGCCGGCCCAGCGCCTACATCGCGGTCCACGTGTTCCACGCCTCGCCGCACGCGGAGTACTTCGGTGACGTGGAGGCCGTGATGACCGCGGCGGGCGGGCGCCCGCATTGGGGCAAGATGCACACTAGAAGCGCGGATTACCTCCGTCAGGCGTACCCTGCTTACGGGGAGTTTGTTGCGTTGCGTGATGAGCTTGACCCCGAACGCCGGTTCGGTAACACCTACCTGACTCAGGTACTCGGCCCCTGAAAGCGGCGTAGCCTGCCTGTCGTCGGGACTAGTCTCGCGGCATGGCTCAGGAAGCTGCCTGCGGCTCACCGCCACGGCGAACCGCGCAGGAAGGAATCACGACGGATGGCGCCCAGGGTCGGGATGCATTGGTGAACGGGAAGATAGCGCCAGCCCTGGGCCACCCCGAGGACGAAGCGCACGGCGGGCGGCCGTCCCACGGCGGCGGCACCCCGGCCCAGGAGCGCGAACTGGGCCGGCAGGGCCGGGAGACCGTGCGCAGGCTGCTCCAGGCCGGGCTCGCCGAGTTCGACGAGAAGGGCTACCAGGCGGTCAGGGTCGACGACGTGGTCCGCCGGGCCAAGACCTCGCACGGCACCTTCTACCTGTACTTCGCGAACAAGGATGACCTGTTCAAGACGCTGCTGCGGGACGCCCTGCACGACATGGAGATCATCACCGGCGACTTCCCCGTGGTGACCCGCAACGACGCCGGACGCGGTGCGCTGCGCAACTGGGTGCACAAGTTCTGTGACACCTACGCCGCGCACGCCAGCGTGATCCGGATCCTGAGCCAGGCGGACACGATCGGCGAGGAGGTCTACGGCGACGGGCTGCAGTTGTTCTTCCGGATCGCCGAGGCCATCACCCAGGGCATGACCGCGGCCACGGCCGCCGGGCACGCCGCGCCCGGGGGCGAGAGCGGCGTTCCCGAGCACGCGGAACTGACCGCGGTCGCCTGCCTGATGATGCTGGAGCGCGTCAACTACCTGCTGAGCGTCGAGGTCAGGCTGCCGCGGGAGGAGATGGTGGACCGGCTCAGCGCCATCATCTACGCCGCGTTCCACCTCGCTTAGTGCACGTCTCCGTAAGTTCGTCGGGTGCTTACGGGGTCCTCGCCGTGAGGCGAGCGACTCCCCGTCCGGCCCGGGTGGGGGCGGGCGGGGCGGGCCGGTGCCGGCCAGGGGACCCGCGGGCGCGGCCGTGATGGGGGCGGCCGCGACCGGGTCGCGGTGGCCTCGGAAGTGGCAGTGCGGGCAGGTGAGCTCCCGCCCGGAAGGCTTAGGGACGCGTTTTCGGCCGGCGGGGCAGGTGGAGGAGGTGCCTCGTTCGTCGGTGAGCGTGACGGTGATCCCGGCGGCCTCGGCTTTGTCGCGGAGGACGGTGATGAGGTGGCCGATGCGCCAGTCGCGGGTCCGCCGGCTGTGCCGCCGCCCGGCGGCCAGGCTCAGGACGCCGCGCGGGTCGCCGACCGCAAGGGTGCCGGGCCCGGAGGCGGCCAGCAGGCGGCACAATTCCGGGTAGGACGCCAGCGGCCGGCCTGGCGGGCCCAGCACACCAGCTGGCACTGACCAAACAACGCAGCCACTGACACCAGCATCCGCACCCGCGACACGACCGTCACCCGCACGTCCGCGCACGGAATCCCACTGACCAAGGACACCCCCGACGAATAACGGCCTGGCCACTTAGCCGGCCGGGCCATGCCCGCGCGGGTTCAGCAGTCGCCGGCCGGGGGCACACTGGGTGACGTGCGATTCCTCAACGAGCATGGGCCCGGGCACGACCTCGCCTACAGCGACGTGTTCCTGGTGCCGAACCGGTCAGCGGTGCCGTCCCGGCTGGACGTGAGCCTGGCCACCCGCGACGGCAGCGGCACCACGATCCCGGTGATCGTGGCCAACATGACCGCGGTCGCCGGGCGGCGGATGGCCGAGACCGTGGCCCGCCGCGGCGGCCTGGCCGTGCTGCCCCAGGACATCCCGGTGGACGTGGTGGCCCAGGTG
>DATAVV010000317.1:0-2882 GCA_036267555.1 Streptosporangiaceae bacterium
GTCGTTCAGGTCACCGCGGCGAACGAAAGCGGGAAGCCGTGCGCCATCGCCACCGTCACGACGGGGGCACTCGCATGAACAGGAGCAGCCCATGACAAGTCCCGGCACCCCGTACCAGACGCTCCTGCGGGAGGAACGCGCGCCCGGCGTCGTCGTGGTCACGCTGAACCGCCCGGACCGCTACAACGCGATGACCGCCGTCATGTTCGACGAACTGGAACAGCTGGCGCTCTGCCTGGACGACGAGGATGACCTCCGGGTAGTGATCCTCACCGGGGCGGGCAAGGCCTTCTGCGCCGGCTACGACCTTGCCGATGCCGCTGACCTGCCTCAGCTGGGGGCGCTGACGATGCTCGACCTGCAGGAGCGTGCCGCCCGTGCGCTGCTCGCGCTGCGCTCGCTGCGAGTCCCGGTGATCGCTGCGGTGAACGGCCCCGCCGCCGGCGGCGGGCTCGCCCTGGCCCTGGCCGCGGACATCAGGATCGCGGCACCCGGGGCCAAATTCAACGCCGCCTTCGTCCGGATCGGGCTGTCCGCCGGCGACCTCGGCACCTCCTGGCTGCTGACCCGGCTCATCGGACCTGCGGTCACCAGCGAGATCTGCTTCACCGGCCGGCCCGTTCCCGCGGCCGAGGCGCTTCAGATCGGCCTGGTGAACGCGGTCAGCGAGCCAGCGGCGCTGCTCGACGACGCGCTGTCGCTCGCCCGGGCGATCACGGCTAACTCACCAGTCGGCGTCCAGCTCTCCAAGCGCGCACTCCAGGCCAATATGGAGGCCGCCTCCTACGCGGCGGCGATCGAGCTGGAAAACCGGGGCCAGGCGCTGCTGACCCGCGGAGAAGACGTGCCGGAAGCGCTGGCCGCCCTCCGGGAAAAGCGCGCACCCGTTTTCACCGGACGCTGACCGCGGACCAAGGAGCTGACCCCGATGACCGCAACCGAGAACCCGGCGCCCGCACTCAAGGTGCCCGCCCTTGACACCCTCGCCCTCGAGGTGCTCGACCCCGACATCGCCGTGCTGCGGATCAACCGCCCCGACCGGATGAACTCCCAGACCGTGACGATGTTCACCGAGTACGGCATCGCGGCGCGGGCGCTGCGGGACAGCGGGCTGCGTGCGCTCATCCTCACCGGAGCGGGGGACCGTGCGTTCTGCGCCGGGTTCGACCTCGATCAAGTCGAGGTGATCACCCAGATGGGACTGCGCGAGTTCCTCAAATTCCAGGAGACCGCGACCGCCGGCATCCAGGCCATCAGGCACCTGCCCTTCCCGGTCATCGCCGCGGTCCACGGCGCCGCGACGGGCGGCGGTCTCGCTCTCGCCTTGGCGGCCGACATCCGCCTGGTCGCGCCGACCGCGAAGTTCAGCGCCGCTTTCATCAAGGTGGGCCTGTCGATCGGCGAACTAGGGACGTCCTGGAACCTCACCCGGCTGGTCGGCCCCGGGCGCGCGGCGGAGATCGGGTACACGGGCCGAATCGTCGGTGCGGAGGAGGCCGTGCGGATCGGACTGGCCAACCGGATGGTCCCGGCCGAGGAACTGCTGGACGAGGCGGTAGCGATGGCCCGCCTGATCGCGGCCAACTCCCCGGGCGGCGTACGGCTGTCCAAGCGTGCCATCCAGCGCAACCAGGAGATCACCTCCTACGCGGCCGCCCTGGAACTGGAGAACCGCGGCCAGGCGCTGCTGACCAGGACACAGGACATGGCCGAGGCGCTCGCCGCCTTCACCGAAGGCCGTCCGCCCCGGTTCACCGGACAGTGAGCACCGGCGACCCGGCGGTGACGGCGGAATGGAGCCGGCCGGCCCGTGCCGCCCTGGCGCGCTTCCTGTGCGAGCGCGGCCTCGGCGGCGGTCACCCGTCCGGCGACGACCTGGAGATCCGGCGGATCGGCGACGGGCACTCCAACCTCACGTTCGCGGTCACCGACGGGACCAGCCGCGTGGTGATCCGCCGGCCGCCGCCCCCGCCCGAGCCGCCCGGAGCACACGATGTGCTCCGCGAGGCCAGAGTGATGCGGGCACTGCGGGATACGGCGGTCCCGGTTCCCGCGGTGCTCGCCACCGCGCGGGCCGGCGAGGTCACTGACGTCCCGTGCTACGTCATGAGCTTCGCGGAAGGACCGGTGGTCACCACGGTCACCCCCGCGCCGCTGGGCCAGGCGGCCAGCAGGCGGCAGGCCGGCGAGGCATTGATCGATACGCTGGCCAGCCTGCATGCCGTGGACTGGCGGGCCGCCGGCCTGGCCGACCTGGGCCGACCGGACGGCTTCAACGCCCGTCACCTGCGCCGCATCGGTCAGCTGGTCGCAGACCGGCATGGCCGCCCGCCGACGCGGTTCGCCGCGGCCGGCGCCTGGCTCACGGCGCACGTGCCCCCGGAATCGGGCGCCGCCATCGTGCACGGCGACTACCGCATCGGCAATGTCGTGCTGGCTCCCGCACCGCCCGGCCGCGTCGCCGCGGTCCTCGACTGGGAACTGGCCACCATCGGCGACCCGCTCCTGGACATCGCCTACTTCTTGGCCTCAGTGCCCGAGCCGGGCCAGCCCCGGACCCCCGTGCAGGAGATGAGCACAGCGATGCTCGAAGACGGCTGGCCCGACCGCGCCGAGCTGGCCGCCCGATACGCCGAGCGGACCGGCGCAGACCTCGGCGGCCTTGCTTGGTACACCGTCATGGCGCTGTGGAAGCTGGCCGCGCTGTACTCCTACAGCCGCCGCCGCGCTGCAGGAGACGGCGGCGACGACTACTACGCGGACCAGGCGCTGGTGACGTCCTTCCTGCGCGCGGCCCACCGGGCCGCGGGGCTGGACGATGTCCCGGCCGACGAGGCCGGCGCGGACACGCTGACCAAGGGAACGAGATGACGGACAGGTTC
>DATAVV010000318.1:0-5343 GCA_036267555.1 Streptosporangiaceae bacterium
GGCCCGCAGCACGGCCAGCGGGCTCATGCCCCGGCCGGCCAGCGCGACCAGTTCGCTGGCGTTGCGCCCGTGCGGGATCGCCGGGGCGTCGGTGCCGACCGCGATCCGCACCCCGGCCTCGATCGCGGCCCGCACGGACGCCCGGGCCCGCGGGAACATCTGCGCCGCCTTGGCCTGGAGTTCGGGCGCGGCCTGCGAGACGTCCATGCCGTCGGCCAGGAACGTGGTCGGCACGAGGAACGTGCCGCGCTCGGCCATCAGCGCGATCGCCGCGTCGTCGGCGAGAAAGCCGTGCTCGATGCAGTCGATGCCCGCTTCGACGGCGGCCCGTATCGCGTCGGCGCCGTGGGTGTGCGCCGCCACCCGCAGGCCGCGCCGGTGCGCCTCGTCGGTGATCGCGCGCAGTTCCTCGTCGGAGTAGTGCTGCGCGCCGGGCAGGCCGGTGTGCGACATGACGCCGCCCGAGGCGCACACCTTGATCAGCTTGGCGCCGTGCTTGATCTGGTACCGGACGGCCCGGCGCACCTGGTCGACCCCGTCGGCGATGCCCTCCTCGACCGACAGGGGCAGCACGCCGGGCGCGAACGCGGCGAACATCGTCGGGTCGAGATGGCCGCCCGTCGGCGTGATCGCGTGCCCGGCGGGCACGACGCGCGGGCCGTCGATCCAGCCCGCGTCGATGGCCTTGGCCAGGGCGACGTCCAGCAGGTAGCCCCCGGTCTTCACGAACAGCCCCAGGTTGCGCACGGTCGTGAAGCCGGCCCGCAGCGTGCGCCGGGCGTTGCCCACCGCGCGCAGCATCCGCAGCGGCGGGTCGTCCTGGACGGGGGAGTAGGCCGCGGTCTCGCCACGCCCGCCCATCAGCAGGTTGACCTCCATGTCCATCAGGCCCGGCAGCAGGATCAGGTCCCCGAGGTCCAGCACCTCGCCTTCGGCGGGCCCGCCCAGGCCCGCGATGCGTTCGGCCTCGACCCGCACGATCCCGGGCCGCACGATCTCCCCCGCGTCGAGGTCGAGCAGCCCGGCGGCCTTGAGCGTGAGCACGGTCCGCCAGCCCCTTCGGGTTGAGAATTAGATTCTCATATATGAGTGGCAGATTTTCACGACGAGGGCCGCGGCGTCAACGCCCCGGCGCGGCACCAGCCCGGGAAGGCCCGGCGGGCCGGGAGCGCCCGCTGTCGCCCCGGGCCCCGGACCGGGTCGGGGCGGCCCCGGCCGGCCGGGAATCCCGCGTTAGATAACTTGATTCTCTATCTGAGAGAAGATAGTTTTCTTCGGGAGAGGAGGGTGCCCGCCGCATGTCCCCGCCCGTCCTGCGTCCCGGCGACCTGCTCGCCAGCGCCGTCTGCGCCACGAAGGTGGTCGTCATCCGCTGCCCCGCCGAAAGCGGGCCGCTGATCGCGTGCGGCGGGGTCCCGATGGTGCCCGCGGCGTCCGCGCCGGCGCCGCCGCCCGGCGGGGCCGAGCCGGGCACGGTCATCGGCAAGCGCTACACCGACGCGGCCGGGACGGTCGAACTGCTCTGCACTTCCTCCGGGACGGGCGTGCTGAGCTGCGACGGAGCCCCGATGACGCTCAGGGCGGCCAAGCCGCTGCCCGCTTCCGACTGAAAGGGGCCGCTCCATGGAGCGCGACGACCTGATCTTGATCAGCGTGGACGACCACATCATCGAGCCGCCGGACATGTTCGTGAACCACCTGCCCGAGCGCTACACCGGCGACGCGCCCCGGCTCGTGCACCGCGACGACGGCACGGACGTATGGCAGTTCCGGGACACGGTGATCCCGAACGCGGCCCTGAACGCGGTCGCGGGGCGGCCCAAGGAGGAGTACGGGCTCGAGCCGCAGGGGCTCGACGAGATCCGGCCCGGCTGCTACGACGTGCACGAGCGGGTCAAGGACATGAACGCCGGGGGCATCCTCGGGTCGATGAACTTCCCGTCCTTCCCCGGCTTCGCGGCCCGGCTGTTCGCCACCGAGGACCCGGGCTTCTCGCTGGCGCTGGTGCGGGCCTACAACGACTGGCACATCGAGGAGTGGTGCGGGGCGTACCCGGGGCGGTTCATCCCCATGGCGCTGCCGGCCATCTGGGACCCGCAGGCGTGCGCGGACGAGGTCCGGCGGGTGGCGGACAAGGGCTGCCACTCGCTCACGTTCAGCGAGAACCCGGCGGCGATGGGGTACCCGAGCTTCCACCACGAGCACTGGGATCCGCTGTGGCGGGCGCTGAGTGACGTCGGGACCGTGCTGAACGTGCACATCGGCTCGTCGGGACGGCTGGCGGTGCCCGCGGCGGACGGGCCGCCGGACGTGATGATCACGCTGCAGCCCATGAACATCGTGCAGGCCGCGGCCGACCTGCTATGGTCACGGGTCATCAAGCTGTACCCGGACCTCAAGATCGCCCTGAGCGAGGGCGGCACCGGGTGGATCCCGTACTTCCTGGAGCGGGTCGACCGGACCTACGAGATGCACGCCACCTGGACCCTGCAGGACTTCGGCGGCAAGCTGCCCAGCGAGGTGTTCCGCGAGCACTTCCTGACGTGCTTCATCAGCGACCCGGTGGGCGTCCAGTTGCGCAACGAGATCGGCATCGACAACATCTGCTGGGAGTGCGACTACCCGCACAGCGACTCGATGTGGCCCAACGCCCCCGAGGAACTGTGGGACGTCCTGCAGCGCTTCCAGGTGCCGGACTCCGACATCGCCAGGATGACCCACGAGAACGCCATGCGCTGGTACCGCTTCGACCCGTTCCGCCACGTGCCCCGCGAGCAGGCCACCGTGGGCGCGCTGCGCGCCGCGGCCGCGGGCCACGACATCTCCGTCCAGTCCCGCAGCCACCGCATCATCAACCCCGAGGAAAAGCTCGCCGCCTACCGGATGCGCGCCCAGGCCGCCGTCTCCGCCGCCCGCTAACCAGCGAGGGCCTTAACGGCTTCGGGCGCCCGGTCGCCGGGCCCCCGGCCGGAAGTGGCGTTCGCTCGTTCGCGCAACGGCACGCTCGATTTTCGTGCATCCGTGTCTTGTCACGGCACGCCAACTAACTTAATGTGCGTTCAGTAGGTTGGTTTGCGCGAGGGGAGCCGGGTGTCCGATCAGAGGCCGTACGCCACGCTGCTGGCCAAGGGCGAGGACCGCAGGCAGCGGATCCTGGCCGTCGCCCAGCGGCTGCTGACCAGGAACGGGGCACGCGGCACCACGCTCGGCCAGATCGCCCAGGAGGCCGGGGTCAGCCCGGCGGGCCTGCTGCACCACTTCGAGTCCAAGGAGCAGTTGCTCCACGCGGTGCTCGACGCCCGCGACGCCGATGACGACGCCAACGCCGACCGGTCGGGCGACGTCATCGAGGAGCTGGGGAAGGTCACCGAGCGATTCCGGCGGGCACCCGAGATGATCGGCATGTTCACCGTCCTCCTGAGCGAGAACCTCGACCCCGGGGCCCCGTTGCACGGGCGCTTCCTCGGCCGGTACCGGGCCGCGGTGGACACGGTCGCCGACGGCATCCGGCGGGGCCAGCGCGCGGGCCGGTACCGCGCCGACGTGGACCCGGCCGTCAAGGCCGTGGAAATCGTCGCCTTTCTGTACGGGATGGAGACATCATGGCTGCTCGATCCTTCGACCCCGCTGAACAAGGTGTTCGGCGAATACACCCGCTCGCTCGCCCGGCAGCTGACGCCCAGCCCACCCTCCGGCACCCGCTGAGGCCCCGGCTGGCCGCGATCGCGCCCTGCATCACCGAGGTGGTGCGGCTCGCCGGGGGCTGGCTGTTCGACCAGGTGATGATCGGCTGGGACGTCACCGTCCTGACCACCGACCGGGCGGACGCCCGGCCGCTGCGGATACTCGGCGCGGGCACCGCCGACCTGGAGATCGTGCTAGACCGGCAGGCCCGGGGGTCGTGCCTGCAGGCCATCGCGGTGGACGCGGACCTGTACGACGCCGACGCGCGGATCCGCCGGCTGGTCCACGAGGCCATCGAGGGCCAGACCGACGTGCGGCTCTGGGGTGAGGGCTGTCCCGCGGACCTGGACGACACGGCCGGCCCGGTGTGGCACCGCCTGAGCGTGGCCGCGCGGGCGTTCAAGGCCCAGGCCCTGGCCGCGGCCGCGGTCCCGGCCGACCCGGGCGAGGTCACCGAGGTGTTCCGCCGGGGGAAGATCAGGCGCCCCAGTGCCGTCCCGGCGTCCTGAGCGCTCGTCGGAGACTGCCTGCCTCGTCAGGGCCGGCGCTGGGCCCAGGCTCACGGCACGGTAGCCGCGTATCTGTGCGGTATGCAGGTTAATTCTCTAAATCGAGAATGATATTCTCCAGACAGGAGTTCGCCTGTTGGCGGGAGCTTGGGATGTTCCGTTCGTGGCCGAAGCGCACGCTGCTCGCCTCGCTGCGCCGCCGTCTCGGGCCGCCCCCGCCTCCGCCCCGGCGCTACTTCAGCAAGTGGCTGGCCGGGACGGGCCGGTGAGCCGGCCGGCCGAGGACAGCCCGGCCGGGGGACTTCCGCCGGCGGGGCTTGTGGACGGGGGCCTCCCGGACGCCGGCGGCGCGGCGGCGTGGTTCGGGCGGCGCACGAGCCGGTGGCCGGACTGGCCGCTGCCGTGGCTGCTGGCGGGCAAGCAGCGCCTGGGCGCGACGGTCAGCGTGGTGATCCCGGCGCGCAACGAGCAGCGCACGGTGGCGCGGGTGGTGACGGCCCTGGTCGGGGCGCTGATGTCGGACGCCGGCCTGGTCGACGAGGTCGTCGTGATGGATTCCGACTCGACCGACGCGACGGCCGACGTGGCGGCCGGGGCCGGCGCGAAGGTGTACCGGGCCAGCGACGTCGCGCCCGGGCTTGGCACGTTCCCCGGCAAGGGCGAGGCGCTCTGGAAGTCCCTGCTGGTCACCAGCGGGGACCTGCTGGTCTTCGTGGACGCCGACCTGACGCACTGGGGCCCGCACTTCGTGACCGGGCTCCTCGGCCCGCTGCTGGCCGATCCGCAGGTGCTGCTGGTCAAGGGCTTCTACGAGCGGCTGTGCACCGGCGCCGACGGGTCCACGTCGGCGGACGGAGGGCGGGTGACCGAGCTGGTGGCCCGCCCGCTGCTGAGCCTGTGGTGGCCCGGCCTGGCCGGCGTGGTGCAGCCGCTGGCGGGCGAGTGGGCGGTGCGCCGGGAGCTGATGGAGTCGCTGCCGGTCCCGGTGGGATACGGCGTCGAGCTGGCGGCGCTGCTGGACACCGCCCGCCGGCACGGCCTGGACGCGATAGCTCAGGTGGATCTGGGCCGGCGCGGGCACCGGCACCAGGCCAGCCACGACCTGGCGGTGATGGCGGCCGAACTGCTGGCGGTGGCCGAGCGCCGCCGG
>DATAVV010000319.1:0-3043 GCA_036267555.1 Streptosporangiaceae bacterium
CTCACGGGACCGCCCGGGCTCCTGGGACAGCCCGCGCAGCCGGTCGCGGTAGGTGAGCGCGAAGCGGTCGCCCGCCGGCACGTCCGCCCTCCGCCGCCAGCGCACCACCGCCGCGTCCTCGCGGGGCCGGGCCGCGAAGGCGAGCCTGACCCGGTGCTTGGTCCCCGAGTCGGACCAGGTGGCACCGGAGAACCGGGCCCGGAAGCCGTAGGGGAGCAGGCTGGCCACGGCGTCGATGAACTCCAGCCGGTCGCGGAGCGAGGCGCCCTCGGCCTCCACCACGCTGACCGGCGTAGTCAGCACGAGCGCGGCGGTGGCGTGCACCGTCGCCTCATCCGCGCGCCGCACCGCGTCGGCGAGCCGGTCACTGGACAGCGCCCGCGCGGTGAGCAGGATCATCGGGCCGTCGACCGGGCGCAGTGACGGGGTCATGGCGGTGATCGCGTCGTACAGGTCGCAGTAGCCGACCGGCGTCCGCGCCAGCTCCGCGTAGGGGACGCAGAAGTACGCCGTCTGGGTGATCGGCCGCCCGACCCCGTCAAGCTGGCCGCTGTCACCGGTGACCGAGACCCCCAGGTGCGGGTTGTCGTCAACGCCGACCCAGCTCACGGTGACCCACGGCAGCGCGGCCAGGCCGGTGGCGGTGGCATCCGGGCTGCCGGCCGCGAAGCGGGTGATGATCGCCGCGAAGTCCGCCCGGCTGAACGACTCGGGGCTGCAGCCGAGTACCGAGTAGTCCTGCCGGGTGCCAGGCTGCTTGCCCCACAGCGCCCAGCCGGCCCGCACGGTCACCGCTTCTTCCGCCATCGGGGTCACGGCCGGCCCGCCAGCTGCTGGCCGAGCCAGATCAGCGGCTCGATGACGTTGATCGGGTAGATCGGCCCCCTGATCCGCGGTGACGGCCCGGAACGCTCGTCGACGTTCTCGAAGTCCTCCTCATCGAACCGCCCGGTCCGGTCGACGCGGAAACCGATCGCCGAGGTAACGAAGAACTGGACCCGGTCCTCCTCGAAGAAGTTGCGCAGCGTGTCCCGCACCAGGTCGGCGTTGCTCAGGTTGGACTCCTTGCCGATCGCGACGAAGAACTCTCCGCGCGCTTGTCGCTGACCTTGGGAAAGAACCGCACCCCAGAGCCCGATCTTGCCCGCGGCTTGCACGGGGGCAGCCGGCGGGCGGCCTTTCGTCTTTGGCATGGTGAGCAGAATTCATTCCGACGGGACGGGTCGAGAGATTAGATTACGCCAGTTCCGGGGAGACACGATACTATTCGGCATTAGCAGGGGGAGAGTTGACTTGGCGCCGCGGCGATTGACCCGCAGAATCGCTCAGTGCGACAGAGGCAAACAAAATTAACCGGCAGCGGTCATTGCCGGACCGTTATTAATTTGATTGCGAATACTGACGGGAGCGAGACCCCATGGCGACTCCATTGATCTGGCTGTCCGGGGCCCAGGCCGATATTCTGGCGAATTTCAAACACGACCGCCCGAAATACGTCGGGACCGGAAGCGCCGTATTGTTCACGTCGGTCATCGCCGCCAGTTCCATGGCGTTCGCCGCCCAGACCAGGGACTACAACGCGTTCGTGTGCCAGAAGTACGGGCGGCCGGGCAACTGCCCGGCGGGCAACGGCCCCGCCGCGACGGCGGACTGGAACCGGTACCAGGCCGACACGGCCAACATCAAGTCCGACAACGGGCGGATCGCCGCCGAGGAGACGACCCTCGACTCGAACAACACCGCCAACAAGGGCAAGGCGGTCGGCAGCGCCACGACCAACCTCCAGCACGCGCAGGCACAGCTGACCTCGGACACGAACGCGCTTAACCAGCTGAAGAGCGACTTCAACTCCACTAACACCAACAACACGGGCATCCTGGCGCGCCTGAAGGCGCTTGACGAGCTGCGGATGAGCGACTTCAGCATGCTGGTCGCCGAGTTCGTCCTGTTCCTCTTCTTCGCCGCCATCGAGCTGCTCCCCGTCATCGTCAAGCTGCTGCTCAACCGGGGCGACGAGACCCCCTACGAGCAGGCCGTGGCCGCCGCCGACGTGGTCAACCTGATGCGCGAGGAGTACGCGCAGCGGACCCGCTACCTGGACGCCGTCCGGCAGGAGGACCAGTTCGTCGCCCAGTCCCGCGCGATCCAGGCCGCCTACGCCAAGGACGTCATGCCCGTGGTCACCAAGCGCATGATCGCGGCCCGGCTGCAGGTCGAGCTGGACAAGATCGCGCGCTGGGAGCAGCGGGCGATGGCCGAGAACGGCCGCCTGAACCGCGGCTGGGAGCCCGCGGGCCTGCCCCGGCTCAAGAACGGCGGGCGGGAACTCGGGCCGTCCCTGGCCGGCTGGCTGCGGCGGCGACCCGCGAGGCCGGCCCCGGCCCCCCGGGTCGCCACGACGGGGCCGCTGCGCCGGGCCATCCACAGCGGCCCCCTGCCGAAGATCCCGGACCCGTACGCGGCCACGCTGCCCCAGCGGCCCTAATCGCGCGCCCGCACCGCGTACTCGTACTTCTCGCTCAGCCGGGGGTTGTCCGGGTCCATGCGCAGCGCCGCCTGGTAGGCCAGCGCGGCGGGTCCGCACTGGCTGAGCGTGCAGTAGGCGTCCCCGAGGTTCGCGTACCCCGCGGCATCGGTCGGCGAGCGCTCGACCACGGCCACGCAGGCCTCCTGTAGTTCCTCGCCGAGCAGGTTGGCCGCGTGCATGCTGCCGCCCATCGTGTAGACGGCCAGGTACCGGTTGCGCCGCGCGACGATGAGCCCCGGGTCGACGTCGAGGGCGCGCTCCGCCTCCCTCATCCGGCCCTGGGGGTAGAGCGTGCGGCCGAGGTCGACCCAGACCACCGCGTTCGCCTGGTCAAGCCGGAGGCTGGCCCGGTAGGCACGTTCCGCCTCCGCGGGCCGCCCCGCCTTCAGGTGCCGGTCACCGTCGACGGCGCCCTCGGTCGCGTCGCGCTGCTGGCCGGGGCGCCGGTCAAGCACGCCGTCGCCGGCCGCCCGGGGCCGGTACGCCGCGCACAGCATGCCGTCGAGCCCGGCCCGG
>DATAVV010000320.1:0-7076 GCA_036267555.1 Streptosporangiaceae bacterium
GCCGCGTTATCACGCGGCAGCCGCTTCCCCGCTAGCTACGTGCACTACTTCAGCATCCGGGGACGCCGTACTCCGGCGGAGTGTCACCGCCGAGGTTGACGTAGTCGTCAGGAACGTGCCCGGTGAAATCCCCGATCCCCGACACCCAGACCACGTGGTCCAGGTAACCGTCGCTAAGGTACGGCGACGGGGGGCTGCCGTCGTAGTAACAGGTCACTTCGATGAGCGTGCCCGCGGTGAGCTTCGCGACCCGCGTCCCGGAAGAGTTGTACAGCGGGGCCCGGTAGCCGTCGACAGTTTTAACGGGTACCACGATCGCGTAGTCCGCCGAAACGGGCGCTGACGCTGTCGATGTGTGCGCGGCGCCTGGCGTGGGGGCGGCGAGTGCGGTTCCGGCGCTGAGCACTCCGAGCCCAGCCGCCAAGCCGATCGTCGCCACGACCGTGGACGCAAGCTTGACGATCTTGAACTTGCCCATCTGTCCTCCTTTGGGGCTGATAAGGCCCGCATGTGACGATGTACGGGCTTAGCCTTATAAAGCGGCGTGGAGTCTGTGTTGCGCCTTTGTGGCGTCCGCGATCCGGCGTCCGCACGGGGGCCTCGCCCGCCGAGTGCGGGCGGAGGCGGACTTGCTGGAGGGCGGATGTGGTTCGGGGTCCTGGGGCCGTTGCTGGTCCGTGACGGGGATGTGGTGGTCGGCGTGCCGGCGTCGCGGCAGCGGGTGCTGCTGGCGGCGTTACTCGTGCACGCGGGGAAGGCGGTCCCGGCCGACGCGCTGGCCGAGGTGATATGGGCAGGTGCTCCGCCAGTCGGCGCGGCGATTACGCTGCGGTCGCATGTGTCCCGGCTCCGGCGCGTGCTCGGGCCGGGGGCTGGAGCCCGGGTGCTGACGCGCCATCCCGGGTACCTGCTCGAAGCCGGGGAGGAGGAGGTGGACCTGCTGCGGTTCGCTGCCCTCTGCCAGCAGGGCGGCGCCGCGATACGGGCCGGCGCCTGGGCGAGGGCATGGGGGCTGTTGAGCCAGGCCCTGGCCTTGTGGCGAGGCGAGCCGATGGCCGACATCCCCTGCGGGCCGCTGCACCGCGAGGAGGTGCCGAGGCTCGAGCAGATGCGGTTACAGGCCGTGGAATGGCGGACCGACGCCGGGCTGCACCTGGGCCGCCAGGCGGAACTGGTGCCCGAGTCGCAAATGCTGGCCGCCAGGCATCCGCTGCGGGAGGGCTTTCACGCCCAGCTCATGCTGGCCCTCTATCGCTGCGGTCGCCAGGCGGAGGCGCTCGCCGCCTATCAGCAAGCCCGCAAGATCCTCATCGAGGAGCTTGGCACCGGCCCCGGCCCCGGGCTACGGGAGTTACACCGGCGAATCCTTACCGAAGACCCCGCTCTGGGCGCCCCGGAATCCCAGACGTACGCGGGCGGAGGTTTCGCGTCGGCGACCCCGCGGGCGTTGCCGGCCGGGGTGCGGCATTTCACCGGCCGCGCGGCTGAGCTCGTGAGGCTGTCCGGGCTGCTGGACCGGTCCGGTGAACAGGCGCCAGCGGTGGCGATCTCCGCGATCAGCGGGACAGCCGGGGTGGGCAAGACCGCGCTGGCGGTGCACTGGGCGCACCAGGTCACCGGGCGCTTTCCCGACGGCCAGTTATACGTGAACCTGCGCGGGTTCGACCCGTCAGGAACGCCTGTGACGCCTGCCGGGGCGGTTCGCAGTTTCCTGGACGCGCTCGGGGTGGCGCCCGGCCGGATGCCGGCGGACTTCGACATGCAGGCCGCGCTCTTTCGCAGCTTGCTGGCGGGCAAGCGGATTCTCATCGTCCTGGACAACGCGCGGAACGTCGAACAGGTGCGGCCGCTGCTGCCCGGCGCCCCGGGGTGCCTGGTCGTCGTGACCAGCCGTTGCCAGCTCACCGGCTTGGCGGCGGAGGGAGCGCTGTTGCTGATGCTGGATGTGCTTTCCGCGGCCGAAGCACGTGAGCTCCTGGCCCGTCATCTCGGCGCCGAGCGGGTTGCGGCTGGCTCCCGGGCGGCAGATGAACTGACCGGGCTCTGTGCCGGGCTGCCGCTGGCGCTGGCGATCACTGCTGCCCGCGCCGCCGCCCGCCCGGGTTTCCCGCTCGCGGCGCTGGCGGCCGAGCTGCATCATGCCCGCCGCCAGCTCGACGTCCTGGACGCCGGGGATGCGGTGACCAACATCCGGGCGGTATTTTCCTGGTCGCAGGTGAACCTGTCCGCGCCCGCGGCCCGGATGTTCCGGCTGCTTGGCCTGCACCCGGGGCCGGACTTCTCCGCGCCAGCGGCCGCCAGCCTCGCGGGAGTCCCCTTCGCGCGCGCCCAGGCGCTCCTGAGTGAGCTCAGCCGGGCGAGCCTGATCGCCGAGCATGTCCCGGGCCGGTTCGCCTGCCACGATCTGCTGCGCGCCTACGCGGCCGAGCAGGCCAGCGCCGCCGACGGAGATCCGGGATGCCGCGCGGCGATCGACCGGATGCTCGATCACTACCTGCATACCGCGCACGGCGCCGTCCGACTGCTCTATCCGGCCCGTGGCGCCCTTCCCCTCGGAGCGCCCTGCCGGGGGTCGGCGCCGGAATCTATTGCCGAATACGGACACGCGTGGGCATGGTTCGACGCCGAATGCCCGGTGCTGATCCCCGCGATCACCCTCGCCGCCAGGTCCGGCCTCGACACCCGCGCCTGGCAGCTGGCCTGGACGCTCGTGGAATTCCTGGACCGGCGCAGCCGGCTGCATGACCTGGCTGCCACCCAGGAGGCCGCGCTCGCCGCCGCGGTCCGGACCGGGGGCCTGGATGCGCAGGGCCGCACCCACCGCGACCTGGGATACGCCTACGGCAGGCTCGGCGCCTTCGGTGACGCCCGCCGTCACCTGCGGTGCGCCCTCGACATCCATCTCCGGCTCGAAGACCGGGCCGGCCAGGCGCGAGTGCACTACGCCCGCGCCCGGGTGTTCGAGATGCAGGACGATCGCCAGGGCGCGCTCGGCGAGGCCCGGCAGGCGCTGAAGCTGTACCAGGCCGCCGGCCACCGAGGCGGCCAGGCCCGGGCGCTCAACGCGGTCGGCTGGTATTCGGCCCTGCTCGGGGATCACTGCCGTGCTCTCGCCTACTGCGAGGAAGCCATCTCCCTGCTCCGCGACCTCGGCGACCGGGCCGGCGAAGCCGACACCTGGGACAGCCTCGGCTACGCCCATCATCAACTCGGTCACCACGCTGAGGCTGTGGCCTGCTATACCCGGGCCGTCGACCCGTACCGGGATCTCGGCGACCGAAGCAGCCAGGCCCTGGCCCTCATCCACATCGGCGAAACGCACCATGCCGCGGGAAACAGCAGGGCCGCCCGCGACGCATGGCAGCAGGCCCTGGCCGTCCTCGACGAACTGCGCTCGCCGGGCTCCGATACGCGCAAGCTCCGGGCGAAACTGCGCGACCTTCTCCTAACCTGACGCCCCGTCGCCTGGCGCCGCATCCTCGTCTCCCGGGCCCGGCGCGGCCCGGCGCGGCCATCTGGCCTGATTCACTAGGATGAGATATGGCCAGAACCGAGCACCCTGAAGGCGCGATGAGCGAGGCCGCGAAGTTCGCCCCGCCGGCCCTGACCTTTGACGACGTGCTGCTGCTCCCGGCTCACTCGGCGGTCATGCCGAGCGAGGCGGACACCACAGCCGCGCTGAGCCGCCACATCACGCTGCGGGTGCCGCTGATCTCCGCGGCCATGGACACCGTCACCGAGGCCCGCATGGCGGTCGCGATGGCACGCCAGGGCGGCGCGGGCGTGCTGCACCGCAACCTGTCCGTGGAGGACCAGGCGCAGCAGGTCGACATGGTGAAGCGGTCCGAAGCCGGCATGATCACCAACCCGGTGACGTGCGGCCCCGGCGCGACCGTGGCCGATGTCGAGCAGATGTGCGCCCGGTTCCGGATCTCCGGGGTGCCGGTGACCGGCGACGACGGCGTGCTGCTCGGAATCGTGACCAACCGGGATATCCGCTTCGAGACCGACCATGGCCGCCGCGTCGCCGACGTGATGACCCCGATGCCGCTGGTCACCGCGCCGGTCGGGGTGCCGGCCGACGACGCGCTGCGGCTGCTGGCCCAGCACAAGGTCGAGAAGCTGCCGCTGGTCGACCCGGCCGGCCGGCTGCGCGGCCTGATCACGGTCAAGGACTTCACCAAGAGCGAGCGCTTCCCGAACGCCACGAAGGACGCGGGCGGCCGGCTCGTGGTCGGCGCCGCCGTGGGCGTGGGGGAGGACGCCAAGCGCCGCGCCCAGGCCCTCACCGAGGCCGGCGTCGACTTCCTGGTGGTCGACACCGCCCATGGCCACGCCCAGGCCGTCATCGACATGATCATGCAGGTCAAGGCCAACGTTCAGGTCGAGGTGATCGGCGGCAACGTGGCGACCAGGGACGGGGCCCGCGCTCTCATCGAGGCCGGCGCCGATGCGGTGAAGGTGGGCGTCGGGCCGGGCTCGATCTGCACCACCCGGGTCGTGGCCGGGGTCGGCGTGCCGCAGGTCACCGCCATCTACGAGGCGGCCCAGGCGGCGCGGCCCGCTGGCGTGCCCGTCATCGGCGACGGCGGTCTGCAGTACTCGGGGGACATCGCCAAGGCGATCGCGGCCGGGGCCGACACGGTCATGCTGGGCGGCCTGCTGGCCGGGTGCGAGGAAGGTCCGGGCGAGATGGTCATCATCCAGGGCGAGCAGTTCAAGCTCTACCGCGGGATGGGCTCGCTGGGCGCGATGCGCAACACCGAGCGCGGCCGGTCCTACTCCAAGGACCGCTACTTCCAGGACGACGTGCTGCGCGAGGACAAGCTCGTCCCGCAGGGCGTCGAGGGCCGGGTGCCCTACCGGGGCCCGCTCGCCGCGGTGGCCAACCAACTTGTCGGCGGGCTGCGGGCGGCCATGGGGTTCGTGGGCGCGCGCACGATCGCGGAACTGCAGGAGGCCAGGTTCACCCAGATCACCGGGGCCGGGCTGGCCGAGAGCCACCCGCACGACATCCAGTTGGTCCGCGAGGCGCCGAACTACAGCGGAGGGGGACGGTGAAGGCGGACAGTGCGGCTGGGGGGTGGGGAGCGTGACCCAGGTCGAGATCGGGCGCGGGAAGAGCGGCCGGCGCGCCTACGCCCTGGACGAGATCGGCATCGTGCCCTCGCGCCGGACCCGGCACCCGGAAGAGGTGTCGATCGCCTGGCAGATCGACGCCTACCGGCTCGAGTTGCCGCTGGTGGTCGCGCCGATGGACAGCGTGGTCTCGCCCGCGACCGCGATGGAGATCGGCCGCCTCGGCGGGCTGGCCGTGCTCGACCTGGAGGGCCTGTGGACCAGGTTCGAGGACCCCGGGCCGCTGCTGGCCGAGGCGGCGGCGCTCGATGACGAGGCCGCCACCCGGCGGCTGCAGGAGATCTACGCCGAGCCGATCAAGGAAGACCTGATCGGGCGCAGGATCGAGGAGATCAGGGCGTCCGGGGTGACGACCGCCGCGCGGCTGTCGCCGCAGCGCACGGTGCGCTACCACAAGGCGGTCCTCGACGCCGGGGCGGACATCTTCGTGATCCGCGGCACCACGGTCTCGGCCGAGCACGTCTCGGGCCAGGCCGAGCCGCTCAACCTCAAGCAGTTCATCTACGAGCTGGACATTCCGGTCGTGGTGGGCGGTTGCGCCACCTACACCGCGGCATTGCACCTGATGCGCACCGGGGCGGCCGGGGTCCTGGCCGGGTTCGGCGGCGGGTCCGGCCACACCACGGCCGCGGTGCTCGGCGTGGCCGTGCCCACGGCCACCGCGATCGCGGACGTGGCCGCGGCCCGCCGCGACTACCTCGACGAGTCCGGCGGCCGCTACGTGCACGTGATCGCGGACGGCGGGATGACCCGCAGCGGCGATATCGCCAAGGCCCTGGCGCTGGGCGCGGACGCGGTGATGGTCGGCTCGCCGTTCGCCCGCGCGGCCCAGGCGCCGGGCCGCGGGTACCACTGGGGCAGCGAGGCGCACCACCCCGACCTGCCCCGCGGCGCCCGGGTGTACGTGGGCACGATCGGCACCCTGGAGCAGATCCTGCACGGACCCTCGACCACGGCCGACGGGTCGATGAACCTGATGGGCGCGCTGCGCAAGACGATGGCGACCTCGGGCTACTCGGATCTCAAGGAATTCCAGCGCGTCGAGGTCGTCGTGACGCCGTCCGAGCCGCGCCGCTCAGGGCGTGCCGGCTGACGTGAACGCGCGCCACTGCCGGTAGCGTTCAGACCGTGATGTCTGGGGCACACGCGACAGCGAGGCTGGGACCCGCGGAGCGGGCCGCCGCACTCGCCGCGCTCGCGAAAACTGAGCACCAGGTCCTGGTGGTGGGCGGCGGCGTGGTCGGCGCGGGCGTGGCCCTCGACGCGGCCACCCGCGGGCTGTCGGTCGGCCTGGTCGAGGCGCGGGACTTCGGCTCGGGGACCTCGTCGCGGTCGAGCAAGCTCATCCACGGGGGCCTTCGTTACCTGGAGCAGCTCAACGTCGGCCTGGTCCGGGAGGCGCTGGCCGAGCGCTCGCTGCTGCTGCAGCGGATCGCGCCGCACCTGGTGCGCCCGGTCTCGTTCCTGTTCCCGTTCACCCACCACGCCTGGGAGCGTGCCTACCTCGGCGCCGGGGTCAGCGCCTACGACATGCTCGGCTTCTCGCTCGGCCAGACCCGCGGCCTGCCCCGGCACCGCCAGCTAACCCGGCGCGGCGCGCTGCGGATCGCACCCGCGCTGAAGCGGTCGGCGCTGACCGGCGCGCTGGTCTACTGGGACGCCCAGGTCGACGACGCCCGCTACGTGATGACGCTGGTCCGGACGGCCGCCGCGTACGGCGCGCACGCGGCCTCGCGTACCCAGGTGACCGGCTTCCTGCGGGAGGGCGAGCGGGTGACCGGGGTCCGCGCCGTGGACCTCGAGACCGGTTCCGCGCTGGAGATCCGGGCCCAGCAGGTCGTCAACGCGACCGGGGTGTGGACCGATGAGACACAGGCCATGGTCGGCGGCCGCGGCACGATCAACGTCCGCGCGTCCAAGGGCGTCCACCTGGTGGT
>DATAVV010000321.1:0-6452 GCA_036267555.1 Streptosporangiaceae bacterium
GTGACCGTGAACCTGAAGACCGGGCTGACCCTGTTCACCGACAACGCAAACCAGTTCGACCAGGACGTAGCCCTGTGCCGCCGCAACAAGGCTTGCTGAGGCCGCCACGGTGAAGGCGGCCGTGCTCGGCTCGCCGGTCGCCCATTCGCTGTCACCGGCGCTGCACCGGGCGGCGTACGAGGCCCTCGGCCTGGCCGAGTGGACCTACGACGCGATCGAGTGTGACGAGGCACGGCTGCCCCGGCTGCTCGCCGAGTGCGGGCCGGAGTGGGCGGGGCTGTCGCTGACGATGCCGCTGAAACGGGCCGTGCTGCCGCTGCTCGACACGACCGAGCCGCTCGCGGCCGACGTGGGCGGGGCCAACACCGTCATCTTCGCCGCCGGGGCCCGGCGCGGGCACAACACCGACGTTCCGGGCATGGTCACGGCCCTGGCCGCGAACGGCGTGTCCGGATCCGGGCCGGTGCTGATCCTCGGGGCCGGGGCCACCGCCTGCTCCGCCCTCGCCGCGGTGCGCGGGCTCGGCACGCGCGAGGTGACGGTGGCGGTCCGGGACCCGGCGCGGGCCGGAGACCTGCTCGACGCGGCCAAGCGGCTGGATGTCACGGTGCGGCTGACCGACGTGAGCCAGCAGCCGCCGGGCGGAAGCTGGCCCCTGCTGATCTCCACGATCCCGGCCGGGGCCGCCGACGGCCACGCGCGGCGGATCCGCCGCGGGGACCTGGTGCCCGCGGCCGTGCTCGATGTCGTGTACCACCCGTGGCCGACACCGCTGGCGACCGTCGCCGAGGAGACCGGGGCCACGGTCATCGGCGGCTTCGAACTCCTGCTGCACCAGGCGGCCCGCCAGGTTGAGCTCATGACCGCCCGCCCGGCCCCCACCGCCGCCATGCGCCGGGCCGGCCTGCAGGAGCTAGACCGGCGCAGGAGGCAGGGATTACAAGCGCTGCGGAATGCGTTACCCTAGGGAGCGGCTCCGGTGCGTCATGTGCCGGACATGCAAGCGGAGGACCACCTCGGCCACCTCCCACCTGGTTAGCCGTATGGCTGGCGGGTAGTGCCGGGCAGGCTTACGGGCCCGCCCAGCCGGCCGGGCGCACCGCTACCGCCGGGTTCGGTAACCACGGCGGGTGACGGGGCGTTGCGTGGCGTACCCGGTGTGGGCCCAGGCCCGCGGCGGGCGTGTCGCGTCATGGTGGCCCCGTGCGCATGCGATGCGGGGCTTTTTTGCATCCCGGCACCGCATCAGGCCGGCGGCCGTACGCGGGGAGGTCCCGCGGCGGACATAGTGACATCAGGAGGTCACATCAGCACTGAACCCCGCATTAACGAACGGATTCGCGTCCCCGAGGTGCGGCTCGTAGGACCCAACGGCGAGCAGGTCGGCATCGTTGCCATTAACGACGCGCTCCGGCTGGCCCAGGAAGCAGATCTGGACCTGGTCGAAGTCGCGCCGACGGCACGGCCGCCGGTGTGCAAGCTCATGGACTACGGCAAGTTCAAGTACGAGTCGGCTCTCAAGGCCAGGGAGTCGCGTAAGCACCAGGCGCAAACCGTTATCAAGGAGATCAAACTCCGGCCGAAGATCGACCCGCACGACTACGGCACCAAGAAGGGCCACGTCGAGCGGTTCCTGAAGGCCGGGGACAAGGTCAAGGTGACCATCATGTTCCGCGGACGGGAACAGTCCCGTCCCGACCTGGGCTACCGGCTGCTGCAGCGGCTGGCCGGCGACGTCGAGGAACTCGGTTTCGTCGAGGCGCAGCCGAAGCAGGACGGCCGGAACATGATCATGGTCATCGGGCCGCACAAGAGGAAGCCCGACACGAAGGCCGAGCGCGTGACGCCCCAGCCCGGGCCCCGGGCAGCGGCTACCTCGCCGCGGTCGGCGCGCCCGCCGCAGGGAGCGCGGGCCAACGGACCTAATCCGGCGGTAGCGGCCGCCGGGCCCGCCGAGCAGGGCGCGGCGGACGTGTCACAGGCGACCTGACCGGTTCGGGCGGTCAAAAGCCTCGCAAACCCTTAACGTGCGATAAGCACGTTAGCGTTAACAATCACAACGCCGCTGGCCAGTGCGTCATGCCGGGCCAGCGGCACCGCAGGAAACGGAGACGACGGCGACATGCCGAAGATGAAGACGCATAGCGGTGCCCGCAAGCGCTTCCGGCTGACCGGTACCGGCAAGGTCATGCGCCGCCGGGCCAACCGCAACCACCTGCTCGAGCACAAGTCGAGCACGCGCACCCGCCGCTTGAAGCCCGAGGTGACGCTCTCACCCGCCGACCTGAAGAAGATGAAAAGGCTGCTGGGTAAGTGACCCGGCCCGCTTAAAGGAGACAGCACATGGCACGCGTGAAGCGGGCGGTCAACGCCCACAAGAAGCGCCGGGTCGTCCTCGAGCGGGCTAGCGGCTACCGGGGCCAGCGGTCCCGCCTGTACCGCAAGGCCAAGGAGCAGCAGCTTCACTCGATGGCGTACGCCTATCGCGACCGCAAGGACCGCAAGGGGGCGTTCCGCCGCCTGTGGATCCAGCGCATCAACGCGGCGGCCCGCGCCGACGGCATGACCTACAACCGGTTCATCCAGGGCCTTAAGCTCGCGGGCGTCGACGTGGACCGTCGCATGCTGGCCGAGCTCGCGGTCACCGACGCGGCCGCGTTCACCGCGCTGGTCGAGGTGGCCAGGACTGCGCTGCCCGACGACGTCAACGAGCCGTCCGCGGACACCGCCGCCGCCTAGGGCGTGGTGGTCGTCGGCGGCGAGGTCACCAGTCTGCGGTCGCCTCGGGTCAAGGCGGCCCGGCAGCTAGCCCGGCGCTCGGCCCGGCAGCGCAGCCGGCTGTTCCTGGCCGAGGGACCGCAGGCGGTCCGTGAGGCCCTGGGCTGGTCACCCGGCCCGGGGCTGCGGGACGGCCTGGTCACGGAGTTGTTCGTCACGGCCGCGGCCCAGGCCCGGTACGCCGATCTCGTCGGGCAGGCCGCGGACCGCGGCGCCGCGGTACACGCGGTCAGCGGCGAGGTGATGGCCGAGCTCGCGCAGACCATCACGCCGCAGGGCCTGCTCGCGGTGTGCCGGTTTGTCGACGTGCCGCTGGAGGGGTTGGTCCAAGGTTCGCGGAGCGCCAGCGAAGCGGCGGGGGGTTATCGGGGGGTCGCCCCCCCTAGGGCTGCGGCCGCGCCCCGGCTGGTGGTGCTGCTGGCCAACGTGCGTGACCCCGGGAACGCCGGAACCGTGCTGCGCACGGCCGACGCGGCGGGCGCGGACGGCGTGATCTTCTCCGACGCCTCGGTCGACCCCTACAACAGCAAGTGCGTGCGGGCCTCCGCCGGCAGCGTGTTCCACCTGCCGGTCGTGGTCGGCTCGCCGCTGCGCCAGGCCACCACGGCCCTGCGCGAGGCCGGCCTGCGGATCCTGGCCGCTGACGGCAGCGCCGATACCGACCTCGCCCGGCTAGAAACCGACGGCGCGCTGTCCCGCCCCACCGCCTGGCTGTTCGGCAACGAGGCATGGGGCCTGCCCGCCGACCTCCTGGCCCTGGCCGACCAGGCCGTCGCCGTCCCCATCTACGGCCGCGCCGAGTCCCTCAACCTGGCCGCCGCCGCCGCCGTCTGCCTCTACGCCTCCGCCCGCGCCCTAGGGGACTAGGGGAGGTGGGCGGGGCCCCGGAGGCGAGTAGTAAACCGAGCGAGTAGTAAACACCTCAATAGGGGGTGCCGCGCAGTATTCCGGACGCGCTAGAGTCAGATCTGATCACGTTGCGTCAACAGCGGCCAGGCCGGCGTGACCCCCCAGGCCGGCCGCGAACGCGGTTCTGCCAGCCCAGACGGCATCCCCGGGCCCAGGTTGGCGGGCAGGTCAGCCCGGGGATAACGATGGGTACGAGCGGCCGGGCGGAGGCGGCGGGCAGATTGGACCAGATCATGTCGGGGCAGGCGGCGGCGGGTGGCACCGTCGGGGCTGGCCCCTTCGGTCCCGCGGACGACCTCGCCGATGGCCGGGTCTGCGCCGATGACCTCCCCGACGGCCTGGTGATCGCCGACCGGGCCGGCCTTGTCACCGTGTTCAACCGGGCCGCCTCGCGGCTGACCGGTATCGATGCGGCATCCGCGCTCGGCCAGGAGGTGTCCCAGGCGCTGCCGCTGCGGGACGCCGAGGAGCGCTGCTGGTGGGACGAGACCCAGCCCTACGACGGGTTGCGCACCAGGACCAGGCATCCCGAGCGCTCCCTGTACCTGCCGAACGGGACTGAACTGCTGGTCAGCGTGGGTTACGTGCGGGACAGGGAGTACGGCGCCGGGTGGCGGCACCACCCCGGCGCGGTCCGCCGCCTGGCCATCACGCTGCGCGGGACCCAGCAGCGCGCCCGCGCCGAGCGCACCCGCGCTGACCTGGTCTCGACCGTGGCCCACGAACTGCGCTCGCCGCTGACCAGCGTCAAGGGCTTCACCGCCACGCTGCTGGCCAAGTGGCCCCGTTTCACCGACGACCAGAAGCGCGTGATGCTGGAAACGGTCAACGCCGACGCGGACCGGGTCACCCGGCTGATCACCGAACTGCTGGACGTGTCGCGGATCGAGTCGGGCCGGATCGAGATCCACCGCGAGCTCGTCGACCTTCCCGAGCAGGCCAGGAAGGTCATGGCCGGGCGGGTGGCGGCCGGGGAGTCCGAGGACCGGTTCCGGGTCGAGACCGGGCCGGACCTGCCGGAAACCTGGCTGGACGCGGACAAGACCTTCCAGATCCTGGCCAACCTCATCGAGAACGCGGTCCGGCACGGGGCTGGTACGGTAACCGTCATGGTGGAGTCGGCCCGGACCGGGGACGCTCCTGGGGTGGAAGTTGCCGTCCGCGACCAGGGGCAGGGCATCGCGCCCGAGCTCGCGGCGCGCGTGTTCCGCCAGTTCTGGCGGGTCAAGCGCCGCGGCGGCGCCGGCCTCGGCTTGTTCATCGTGAAGGGCCTCGTCGAGGCGCACGGCGGCACGATCGCCGTACACCAGGCGCCGGGAGGCGGGGCTGAGTTCCGATTTACGATGCCCGCCGGCACCCCCGACTTCGGCTGACCGGCGGGCCTGAGCCGCAGTAACCGCCGCCGCACCACACCAGCGGCATCCGCAGGACATCAGGGCAGCTGCGGCCTGGTGACCGGCCGGGCTGAAGACCGGGCCGGGGCACAGGGACCGACGCCGCCGCATCCGTTAAGTCACAAATCGGTCATCGCAGGAGAGCAGCAGGCTATGTCCGCACCGAATAAGAGCTACGACCCCGTGCAGGTGGCGGTGCTGTCACCGGACGAGGTGCAGCGCATGGTCGACGGCGCGCTGGCCGCCGTGGCCGGCGCGGCCAGCCTCGACGAGCTGAAGGCGGCGCGGCTGGCCCACGCCGGAGACCGGGCGCCGATCACGCTGGCCAACGCGGAGATCGGGGCGCTGCCGCCCGCGGCCAAGGCCGAGGCGGGCAAGCGGCTCGGCGCGGCGCGCGCCGCGATCAGGACCGCGCTCGCCTCCCGGCAGGACGAGCTGGAGGCCGAACGCGACCGCCGGGTGCTGGTCGAGGAGGCCGCCGACGTCACGCTGCCGTGGGACCGGACGCCGGCCGGGGCCAGGCACCCCGACACCACGATCGCCGACCGGCTGGCCGACGTGTTCGTGGCCATGGGCTACGAGGTGGCCGAGGGGCCCGAGGTCGAGGCCGAGTGGTACAACTTCGACGCCCTGAACTTCCCGCCCTACCACCCGGCCCGGGAGACCCAGGACACGTTCTTCGTGGCCGGCCCGGACGGCGCGGCAGACAACGGCGCGGCAGACAACGGCGGACCGGGCTCGGGCGTCGTGCTGCGCACGCACACCTCGCCGGTGCAGATCAGGTCCATGCTCACCCGGCCGCTTCCGCTGTACGTGGTCAGCCCGGGCAAGTGCTTCCGCAGCGACACGCTCGACGCCACCCACAGCCCGGTGTTCCACCAGATCGAGTGCCTGGCCGTCGACGAGGGGCTGACCATGGCCGACCTGCGCGGAGCGATCACCGCGTTCGTCGACGCGATGTTCGGCGAGGGACTGCGGACCAGGCTGCGGCCGGACTTCTTCCCGTTCACCGAGCCCTCGGTGGACGTCTCGATGGAGTGCCACGTGTGCCGCGCCGCGTCCACCCGCCCCGGCGCGCCGCCCTGCCGGGTGTGCCGCTCGCAGGGCTGGATCGAGATCGCCGGCGCCGGCATGGTCAACCCGCGGGTGCTGGTGGCCTGCGGGATCGACCCGGACCGCTACAGCGGTTTCGCGTTCGGGCTCGGGATCGAGCGGACCCTGATGATCCGGCACGGCGTCACCGACATCCGGGACACCGTCGAGGGCGACGTCCGGTTCAGCCGGGCGTTCGGAATGGAGGCGTGATGCGGGTCCCGCTGTCGTGGCTGCTGGAGTACGCGGCCGTCGACCCGGCCACCGATCCCGCCGAGG
>DATAVV010000322.1:0-2315 GCA_036267555.1 Streptosporangiaceae bacterium
ATGATCGTCGATGGTGTAGTGGAGGTAGTCATCGGTCACGAGCATCGCCTCGAGCATGCTGAGGTCGATGTGCTGACCGGTCCCGGTCTGGTCACGCAGTCGCAGCGCGGCCAGGATCGCGACCGTGCCGTGCAGCCCGGCCAGCACGTCGGCGAGGGCGAACGCGATATCCCCCGGCGGGTCCCCGCTGAGGTCGGCCTGGCGTCCGATCAGGCCCGCCTCGGCATGGATGACGGGCGCGTAGGCAGCCCGCCCGGCGTCGGGCCCTTCCTGGCCGAAACCGGAGATGGACAGCATCACCAGCCGCGGGTTGACCGCGGACAGCACGCCCCAGCCCGCGCCGAACCGGTCCAGGACCCCGGGCCGGAAGTTCTCCACCACCACATCGCAGGCGGCGGCCAGGTCGAGCAGCCGGCTGACGTCGCCGGGCTGGTGCAGGTCCAGCAGGATCGAGCGCTTGCCCGCGTTGACATGCGAGTACAGCCCGGCGCGGCCGCGGATCACCTTGCCGTACGCCTGCGTCACGTCCGCGCCAGGCAGTTCGGCCTTGACCACGTCGGCGCCGAGGTCGGACAGGATCCGGCCCGCGAACGGCCCGGCCACCGCCCGCGAGAGGTCGAGCACGCGCAGCCCGTCGAGGGGCCTGGACCCAGTCATACGGTCAGCGTAGAACCATGGCCCCGGGACACGCACCGGCGCCCGGGCGCCGGTGCGGTAGGTTGCCGTGATGACGGTCACGCGGGAGCTAGTCGAGCTCTTCATCCTCAACCTTGAGGCACGCGACTGGGATGCCTGGGCCAGGCTCCTGCATCCTGACGTGATCTACGAGATCCCGCAGTCGCGGGAGAGGATCCGCGGACGCGACCGGTACCTGCGGTTCAACCAGGAATATCCCGGCGACTGGCACCTGCAGGCGAAGGTCATCATCGCCGATGACGTCCACGGGGTGGCGTGGTTCGAGTGGCGCCTGGACGGGCGCGGCGACGACGCGATGGCGTTCTTCGATTTCGCTGACGGCCTGATCACCCGGGTCACGGACTTCTGGCCAGAGCCGTACGAACCGCCGGCCGGCCGCGAGAACCTGACCGAACGCTGGTAACCGAGGAGGAACAGTGACGCTGATCGCGCGCTTCCAGGTCGATGGCTACGAGCCCCGCCAGGTCGACGGCGTGGACGGGGACTGGGTGGGCCTGATGACGTTCGCGAAGACCTTCACCGCGGGGATCATCGGGCAGGCCACCACCTTGTTCATGGCCGCGGGGAGCCAGGAGGGATCACGCTCGTACGTGGCCACGGAGCGGATCACCGGGCATACGGAGGGCGGCGAGGAGGGCTCGGTGACCGTGCAGCACGGCGGGCTCGAGTCCGATCCGGCTACCTGGTTCGGTCATATCGTGCCGGGCACCGGGACCGGAGGGTTCGCGGGATGGTCAGGCCCGGCCCGGATCGTGCACGACGACCAGGGCGCCTTCTTCGAGATCGAACAGGCCTGAACAGGGCCGCACACGGTCCGGGCGCGGTCCGGGCGCAAGCGGTCCGGCCGGGAAGCGGGCTGTTGATCGCGGATGAGGGCCGGCCATAGGGTTTGTTCGGTGGACGAGAACCTGGCCAGGCAGGCCGAGCTAGCTCACGAGCGCCAGGGAAACTACGAGTCTCTGTGCTACGAGGGCCGGTGGCAGTCCAGCGGGCAGCTGGCCGACCGCGCGGCGCGGCTCGCGACCGGGCTGGCCGGCCTCGGCGTCCGGCCCGGCGACCGGCTGCTGGTGCTGATGGCCAACTGCCCGGAGGTCCTGATCACCTACACCGCGGCGTGGCGCGCGGGCGCGGTCGTCACCCCGCTGATCTTCCTGGTCAGCGAGGAGGAGCTGCGGCACGCGCTGAACGACTCCGGCGCGGTCGGCATCGTCACCACGGCCGAGTTCCTGCCGAAGGTCACCGCCGCCCTGGCCGGAGCGCCGGACGTCCGGTTCGTCCTCGTGCCGGGGGCGGAGTCCGCGGCGCAGGCCGGCCTGGGAACGCCGGGCGGCCCGGGAGCGCCGGGCACGGCCGGGGTTCCCGTGCTCGGGTTCGACGAGGTGGCCGCGGCCGAGCCGGGGCCCATTGCCAGCCGGTCGGGCGGCGACCTGGCCGCGCTGCTCTACACCGGGGGCACGACGGGCCGGTCCAAGGGCGTCCCGCTCACCCACGCGGGCCTGATCTGGTGCGGTTCCGCCGCCCACGAGCAGTCGGTCCGCGCCAACGTGATCACCTCGGTGCTGTCGCTGCCGCTGGCTCACGCCTACGGCCTGCTGGTCATCTGCGGCGGCATGCACCGG
>DATAVV010000323.1:0-2216 GCA_036267555.1 Streptosporangiaceae bacterium
GGGTCGGCCGCGTCCTGCGGGCCGGACAGGTAGTTGTCCTGGTGCCACTGCAGTTCGTCGCGGTAGAGCATGATGCCCTCGTAGCCGGGGTCGAACCCGATGCTCAGGTCGCAGGTGGTGACCGGGTAGGCCAGCACCTGGTGGCGGATGTGCACGGAAGAGTCGCCGCGCAACTGCGCCGCCGCGACGGCCGCGAGGTTGCCCCCGGCGCTGTCCCCGGCGACCGCGAGCCGGCCCGGGTCGGCGCCCAGGTCGCCGGCGTGGTCGACCGCCCAGCGGACCGCGGCGATCGCGTCGTTGACCGCGGCCGGGAAGCGTGACTCCGGCCCGCGGCGGTAGCCGACGCTGAGCACGGCCGCGCCCGAGGCGAGGGCGAGGCGGCGGGTGATCCCGTCGGCGCTGTCGACGCTGCCGAGCAGCCAGCCTCCGCCGTGGAAGTAGACCACCAGCGCGAGCGGGTCGCCGCCCGGGACCGGGCGGTAGAGCCGGGCCGGGATCGAACCGCCGTCCACCTCGATCTCGAAGTCCTCGATCACCGCGATGTCGGGCCGCGGCAGCGCGCCGAAGTCGTTCTCGAAGTTGGCCCGGGCCTCGGTCACCGGGAGCAGGTGCGCGTTGGGCCGGCCGGAAGCCTTGGAGTCGGCGATCAGCTTGGCGGCCTCGGGGTGCAGGGGCATGGGCACTCAGATCCTCCCGAAGTAGCGGCTGACCTCCCAGTCAGTCACCGTCGCGTGCTCGAACTGGGCCAACTCGGCGGCGAAGAACCCGGTGAGATGGGCGTGCGCCTCATCCCCGAGCGCCTTGCGGGCCAGGCTGCTGTGGCGGAACTGCTGGACTGACTCGTGCATGGTCGTGGTCATGATGTCCAGCGACGGGTCGGAGTAGGCGTCGCCGCGGTAGACGTCCGGGGCCGGCAGTCGCTGGTCGATGCCGGCCAGCCCGGCCGCGATCGTCGCGGCGTACGCGTGGTAGGGGTTGACGTCGGCCCCGGGGATGCGGTTCTCCACCCGGAACGACGCGCCCTCCCCGACGAGGCGGAACCCGCAGGACCGGTTGTCGTGACCGACCACGAGCGAGGTGCCGGCGAAGTTGTCGGGGACGTAGCGCTTGTAGGAGTTCACGGTCGGGGCCCACAGCAGCCCCAGCTCGCGGGCGCCCGCGATCTGGCCCGCCACGAACTGGCCGAACCGCTCGGACAGGTGCCCGGGCGCGCCGGCGTCCCAGTCGAGCGGCTCGCCGGCCGGAGACCACAGGCTGGCGTGGATGTGGCAGGACGAGCCGATCTCCTCGATGCCCGGCTTGGCCATGAACGACGCGGTCAGGCCCGCCGCCGTGGCCAACTGCTTCACGAAGTGCTTGAACAGAATGTGGTAGTCGGCCATCTGCAGCGGCGGCGCGTACTCGATCGTGATCTCCTGCTGGCCGAGGCCCCACTCGGTCTTCGAGGACTCGATCGGCACGCCGAACCGGTCCAGGCCAGTGCGGAGCACCCGGATGAACCACTCGTCCTCGGCGCTCTGCAGGATGCTGTAGTCCATCCGGTGCCGCGAGGTGCGCGGGATGTCGGCCACGGCCGTGCCGCCGGTTCCCGCGCCCGTGCCGTTCGCCAGGTAGAACTCGAGTTCCGATGCGAACCGGAAGTCCAGGTCGTACGCGGCGGCCCGGGCCAGTTGGGCCTTGAGGATGGACCGGGGCGCGACCGGCACCAGCGCGTCGGACGTCTCCTCGTAGGCGTCGCAGAGCACCATGACCGCGTGCGGCTCCCACGGCATCCGGCGCATCGTGGCCAGGTCGGGCACCATCCGGAAGTCCGCGTACCCGTTCTGCGCGTTCGCGATCGGCAGTTCCATCGGCTCCATGTTGATGTCGGTCGCGAACAGGTAGGCCGACGCGTGGATGCCGTTGCCCTCAAGGGCCAGGGTGCGGAACGAGCGCGGGTTGAGCCGCTTGCCCATCAGCCGCCCGTACGGGTCGGGCATCGCGCACACCACGGTGTCGATGGCGGCATCGGCGACCAGTTCGGTGTACTCGTCCAGGGTCAGCGGCCCGCCCGGGCCGATGCTCAGCTCCGTCACAGGGCCTCCAGGTAGCGTCCGATCTCCCAGCTCGTGACCTGCGCCTGCAGCCACGCGGTGAACTGCCCCAGCTCGAACCGGCGCGAGGCCAGGTACGACTCGGTGAACGGCTTGCCGAGCAGCTCGCGGGCCGCCGCCGAC
>DATAVV010000324.1:0-5592 GCA_036267555.1 Streptosporangiaceae bacterium
CAGCACCAGCGCCGAGACCTCCTCGGGCGCGTACTGCTTGCCCTGGACCTGGAACCGCACGGCGCCGTCCGGCCCGGAGACCACGTCGAACGAGACGGCGTCCAGCTCGCTGCCGACCTCGTCGTAACGCCGCCCGATGAAGCGCTTGGCCGAGTAGATCGTCCCCTTCGGATTCAAGATCGCCTGACGACGGGCCAGCTGGCCCACCAGGCGCTCGCCCTGGCTGGTGAAGGCCACCACCGAGGGGGTGGTCCGGGAGCCTTCGGCGTTGGCGATCACGGTCGGCTTGCCCGCCTCCGTCGCCGCGATCACGGAGTTGGTGGTACCGAGGTCTATGCCGACTGCTATTGCCATCGCGTTCTCCCGTGACTAGGAGGTGCATCTCCCGGCAACCGGGCGTCGCCGCTTACCGCCGCGGCCGGTCGCCGAGAGTGCCGTCTTTGCCTTGCTGCCCACGCTCCTCCGCCCGGCCAGCGGCCACATCCTCAATCCGGCTAGTCCTGGCGGGTGATCCCGTCCGGTGCGGCCGCCGGCGGCCCGCGCGCCGGACGCCGCTGGGGCAGCGCTGCCTGCAGCGGCCGCAGCCAGGAGCGCGGCCGCCGCGCGCGCGGGGCGCCGCCCGGGATGGCCCGGGCCAGCTCGGTCCGGAACCGGTCCAGATGGCTGATCACCTCGCCCCGCAGCGGCCAGCCCACCGGCCTGAGCGCGGGATCGGTGCCGAGCAGCTCGCTGAGCTGGTCCTGTTGCTCGCGGGCGGCGGCCAGATGCCGCTCCAGCTCGGCGCCGAGCTGATCCCGGGCGAAAGCGGGAGCCGAAGCGGCCAGCCGGCCGTAGATCCTTACCGCCTCGGCCAGTTCGCCGAGGGCGCTAGCCAGCCGCGCCCGAGCGGCCTGGTCTTGCCAGGGGCTGTCCTGGCCGGCCAGCCGGAGGCTGTCGGCCAGCGAGCGGGCGATCCCGCGCAGCGTGATCGCCGCGTGTTCCAGCACGTCCAGCCGGTCGCGCAGGCTGACCGGCGGGTTCGGGACGGTCATTCCCCGCGGGTTGAGCCGCATGCTGTCCTCGGCCAGGCGGAGCGCATCGTCCACCCGCCCGATCTCGCCGCCCAGCGACCGTGTCCGGCGCAGCCATTCGTCCGAGCGCTCCAGGACCGAGCCGTCCCGCAGGCCGGCAGCGATCTGGTCCAGCAGGTCGGCCATCTCGTGACAGAGTTCCCCGATGGCCTCGGTGGCTGGCTGGACCCGCGGCCGGGCGAAGATCAGGCCAGCGAGCAGTCCCGCGGCGGCCCCGATGAGGGTTTCGGCGATCCGCCCCGAGGCCGCCGGCCTCGACCCGGCCACCGACAAGATCAGCATCGCGCTGATCGGGACCTCGAGAATGGTGTCGCCCAGCCGCAGCGCATATCCCACCGCGAGCGCGACCACGATCGTGATCCCGAGGCTCCACCAGGTAAATCCGACCAGGGCCGACAAAACGACCGCCAGCAGCACCCCGGCCACCACGGCCGCCACCCGCCGCGCCGCGCTGGTCAGGGTCTGGAACAGGCTGACCTGGGCCACGAGCAGCGCGGTGAGCGGGGCGAGCACGGGCTGATGGCTGACCGGCAGGGCCAGCGCCACCAGGTAGGCGAAGACCGCCGTACTGGTCACGCGGGCCACCGTGGCCGCCGTGGGCTGCGCCCGTCGCACCACGGTCAGGGGCTGCGGCGTGTGCTGCGCCACGGTCCGGGCCGCGGCGCCGATCCGCCGGGCCCGGTGCCTGCGGAAGGTCAGGATGTCAGGTGCGATAACGCCCACGCTGCCGCGCCGGCGGCGGCCGGGCATCCCCCATCCGGACAGGACATCGGCCTGCCCGGTACCGGCCCGAAGAATCTAGCTGGTCTGAGGATGTGAAGCCGGCGTTCGCCGAGCACGCTGGTCAGATATGCCTCAGGAGCGAAGCCAGCATGCCAGCGCCGGGTGATCCCCGCCTGAGCCCGGTCGGGCTGGCGCGGCCGCGGACGCCGGGTGACAGCGAGCCGGGACCCGGCCCAGCCGCCGAGACCCCCGACCTGCAAGGGGCCTACCCTCGCCTGACCGATGCCCAGATCGCGGCACTGACCGCGCTAGGCCGGTGCGCCCCCGCGCGTCCGGGGCAGGTCCTGTTCGGCGAGGGCGACCGGAACTGCGACTTCTTCGCCGTCCTGGCCGGGCATGTGGCCGTCGTCGACGGATACGGCACGCCGCACGAGCGGACTATCGGCGTGCACGGGCGCGGCCGCTTCCTGGGCGAGCTGAACCTGCTCACCGGAGAGGCCTCCTACTACACCGCCGTGGCGGCGGACGCGGCCGGCGTGCTCGCAGTGCCCGTCGACCGCCTCAGGGGGCTGATCGCCCGCGATGCGACGCTCGGCGACCTCATCCTGCGCGCCTGCCTCGTCCGCCGCTCCATCCTGATCGGGCTCGGGGTCGGCCTGCGGATCGTCGGCTCGCGGTACTCACCCGGCGCCAGGCGGCTCCGGGACTTCGCGGCCCGCAACCGCATCCCGTCGAGGTGGCTGGACCTGGAGGCCGACCCGGGCGCCGAGGCCCTCCTGACCCGGCTCGGCGTGGCGCCGCAGGACACGCCGATCGTGATCGTGCACGGACGGCTGCTGCGCAACCCCGGCAACGCTGAACTGGCCGCCGCGATCGGCCTCCCGGTACCGGCCGCCGCGCACACCAGCTGTGACCTGCTCGTGGCCGGAGCGGGACCAGCCGGCCTGTCCGCCGCCGTCTACGGGGCATCGGAGGGCCTGCGCACCACGGTGCTCGACAGCACGGCCACCGGGGGCCAGGCCGGGACCTCGTCCCGGATCGAGAACTACCTGGGGTTCCCTTCCGGCATCTCCGGCGCCGAACTGGCCGGCCGGGCCGTGCTCCAGGCGCAGAAGTTCGGGGCCAGGTTCGCCGTGCCCGCGCAGGCCGCGTCGATCGCGCAGGACGGCGCTCAGTACACGATCCAGCTTGACGACGGAACCTCGGTCACCGGCCTGTCGGTGGTCATTGCTACCGGGGCCAGGTACCGCCGGCTCAGCGTGCCGCGCCTGGAGTTCTTCGAGCAGATGAGCGTCTACTACGCGGCATCTCAGGCCGAGGCGCTGGTCTGCCGCGGGGAGCCGGTGGTGATCGTCGGCGGCGGCAACGCGGCCGGGCAGGCGGCGGTGTTCCTCGCCCGGCACGCCGCGCAGGTCACGCTCGTCGTCCGCGAGCGGGACCTGGGCGAGTACATGTCGCGTTACCTCACCGACCAGGTCACCCGGATCGCGAACGTGCACGTCCTGCTCGGCACCGAGGTGCGTGAACTGCTCGGGGACCAGGCGCTGGAAGCGGTGGCCGTGGCCGACGGCCAGACCGGGGCGCGCCGGGTCATCCGGGCGCGGGCCATGTTCGTGTTCGTCGGCGTGACGCCCTGCACTGGCTGGCTCGGCGGTCTCGTGGAACTCGACGACCACGGCTTCGTCAGGACCGGGTACGATGCGGCGCCCCCGGCTGACACCGCGGACGGAGCCGAGGCCGGCTGGCGGCGGGCGGGGCTCGAAACCAGCCGGGTCGGCATCTTCGCGGCGGGCGACGTCCGCAGCGGCTCGGCCAAACGGGTCGCCGCCGCCGTCGGCGAGGGCGCGATGGCGGTCCGCTTCGCCTTCGAGAGGGTGCGGCCGTCGTGACAGCGGCGCACACACACGCCAGATGAGGAGGCAGCGGTCATGCCAGTGATGGGATTCACGAAGTTCGAGCGGTTCTTCCGGGCCGCTAGCGGCGTCACGGTGGACCGGGACGACATCAAGCGCTACCTCGACTTCGTCAACGACATGCTCTATGACCTGCTGGTCATCGGCCAGGCCACGGCCAAGGCCAACGCCCGCGACATCATCGACCCCTGGGACCTGCCGATCACCAGAGGGCTGCAGGAAAGCATCCACGGCTTCGAGTCCCTCGACGAGGAGATCGAGCTTCGTCCCATCCTCGACTCCGTGGCGGCCCGCCCTCCCCTCAGCGCCGCGCTGAGCGAGGAGACGCAAGCGCGGCTTCCGCTGGTCTTCGGTGGCGTCAGCGTGGCGCTGGCCTGGGCGTTCAAGCTGATCGACGCGGACATGAAAGCCGTGCACAGCCAGGAGTGGGAACGCACGTTCCGGATCTTCCGGCTGCTGGTCTGACCGTCATGATCACCGCGAGAACGGTCAGCGACATTCTCGGCTTCCGGGCCGAGTGCGTGCCTGCGGTCTCTCTACGTGCGCGTCGATCCCAGGGCCCAGCCGCCGCGACGTGCCGACCCGGGTGACAAGCCTGCTGGACGAGATCCGCCCGCTGGCGAAAGGACGGCACCGGCGGCCGTGAGAGCCGGTTGTCGCTGCGCGGTGATATCGCCCGGATCAAGGACACGCCGGGTAAGCAGCAACGGCGCCCGGGCGCGGTAGCGATCTTTGCCTGCGGCGCCCGCGGCCTGTACGCCGAGGTACCGCTGCCGCGTCCGGTCCGGTACCCGACCTGGTCCTTGTGGGCGCCACGGCGCTCGCCCGGCCCATGCTGGCCGCACTCGAGGACGGCTACCGCTGCTGCGTAACGCTGGCTGCCCGGTCCATCGCACCGAGGTGGCAGCTAGACCAGGATGAGGACCGGGTGCGCAGTTGGGCCACTTCCTGCACGCCGGCGCGTACGACGTGCTCGCGGCGGCGGCCACGACTACGAGGGGGATCGGTGGTGACCGGGCTGAATCGCGCGTGGCTGGCGCGACGCCCGCGTCATGAAAGACCCGGGCCCGGGCGCTTGGCGTCAGGACGACCCGGGCGCTCCATTGCGCGGCGCGAGCTTTGCCGGCGCTTGCCGTTCTGCTCCTGCCGGATCTCGCCGCTGATCACCAGTTCGCGATCCTGCAGTTGCACGTCCACCTGGTCCTTGCCGACCCCCGGCAGTTCGAGGTGCACCAGGCAGGCGTCGTCGGTCTCGGACACGTCCGCCTGCGGCGACCAGGCCGCATCGGCGAACCCGGCGATTCCGAGGTCCCCGAACGCGACGTTCATCAGCCGGCCCACGCGGTCGTAGATGTCCTCGAATTCACGGGACGGGTCGACGAGGGTGAGATTCTGCCCGCCGCGGCGGGCGGGGAGCATTGCCATGGCTGACCTCCTGGAGACGGGTTTCTACCTTCCCGGTCAGTGCTGCCGGCACCGCGACCGGGCGCCGGCGGCCGGCGGCCGCGCATATATCTACGGGAGCTTTACCGGCAGCTGGTCGTGACGGCCCGTAGCCAGGCATACGCTTATTGACAGATAGCCCCGCGGGGGGGGGAGGGCGGCGGGCCGGTCATGCTGGGGCGTGAACACGAACGCGAGGCGGTCCAAGAGCTGGCGCGAGCAGCCGCGCGAGGCCGCGGCGGCGTGATCCTGGTCGAAGGAGAGCTCGGGACCGGGAAGTCGCTGTTGCTCTCGCACGCGGTCAGCGCGGCCTCGACCGCGGGCGTGTCGGTGGCGGCCGCGTGTGCCGACGAGCTCAGCCGGTTCATGCCGCTGGGGCTGTTGCTCCAGACCCTGGGCGAATCGTCCGCCGGGCTGGCTGATGAGGCTGGTCCGTCCGGGCC
>DATAVV010000325.1:0-5196 GCA_036267555.1 Streptosporangiaceae bacterium
GGATCGCGCGCGCCATTCGCGCGCGATCCTCCACGATAACGAGGTCACCGGTTTTCCCGGGCTGGGTGTCCATCGGCTGTGGGTGGCGTTCGTCGTGGGGGTGAGCGAGGCCGAACAGGGCTCGCGACACCTCAGGAGGACACGATGCACGCGATGATCAGCCAGGCGGTGGCGGCCGAGCGGACCAGGGACCTGCGGGCCAAAGCGGCGAGCGAACAGATCGCGCGCCAGGCGCGCCGGGTGGGGGCGGGTGAGCGCGGCGGGCGGATTTCGCGCGCCGGGCTGCTGCGCCGGGTGCTGGGCCAGTCTCGCCGGACTTCCCCGGCGGCGAAGGTCTGAGCCCTGAGCTGTGCCGCCGGCGAGCGGTGTCGGCGGCGAGCGGTGCCGGTCTCCGGATCTCGGCTTCCGGCGGGGCAACCGGACAGCGCGGGCGCGGTAGCGCCATGATGGAGCGCGTGACTGAGCACTATGACGTGATCATTGTCGGGTCCGGCGCCGGGGGCGGCACGCTCGCGAACGTATTAGCGCTGTCGGGCAAGCGGATCCTGCTGCTGGAGCGGGGCGACTTCCTGCCGCGGGAGAAGGAGAACTGGGATCCCGCGCCGGTGTTCATCGACGGGCGGTACATCTCCAAGGACACCTGGTACGACGCGGACGGCAAGCCGTTCCAGCCGCAGGTGCACTACTACGTGGGCGGCGCGACCAAGATGTACGGGGCCGCGCTGTACCGGCTGCGGCCCGGTGACTTCGGGGAGATCCAGCACGCCGACGGGCTGTCGCCGGCGTGGCCGCTGAGCTACGACGAGTTCGAGCCGTACTACACCAAGGCCGAGTGGCTGTACCAGGTGCGCGGCACGCACGGGGAGGACCCGACCGAGGGGCACTGGTCCAAGCAGTACCCGTGGCCCGCGGTATCCCACGAGCCGCGGATCAAGGAAATCGCCGACGCGCTGCGCGACGGCGGCTACCACCCGTTCTCCGCGCCGTGCGGGGTCCTGCTGGACGAGGCCAACCGCCCGGCCAGCAAGTGCATCCGGTGCGACACCTGCGACGGCTTCCCGTGCCTGGTGCACGCCAAGTCCGACGCCGAGGTCATCGCCGTGCGGCCGGTGCTCGACCTGGACAACGTGACCCTGCTGGTCAACGCCGAGGTGGAGCGGCTGGAGACCGACGCGAGCGGCCGGTCGGTGACCGGGGTCGTGGTCTCGCGCGGCGGCCAGCGCGAGGTGTACTCCGGCGACATCGTCGTGGTCGCGGCGGGCGCGGCCAACACGGCCAGGATCCTGCTGCGGTCTACGTCCGACCAGCACCCCGGCGGCCTGGCCAACGGATCGGACCAGGTCGGCCGCAACTACATGTTCCACAACAGCAACGCCGTGGTCGCGCTGGACAAGAAGCGCAACGACACGGTGTTCCAGAAGACGCTCGGGGTCAACGACTTCTACTTCGCCGGCGACGGGCGGCCGTGGCCGCTCGGCAACATCCAGATGGTCGGCAAGTCCAACTGGGCCGCGATGAAGGGCGAGGAGCCCAAGCTGACCAAGCTCGCTCCGCGCATCGCCCTGGAGGAGGTCGCCCGGCACGCGGTCGACTTCTGGCTGACCACCGAGGACGTGCCCAAGCCGGGCAACCGGGTCACGGTCGACCGCGACGGCAACGTGCACCTGGCCTACCGCCCGACCAACGACGTGGAGGCCAAGGGCCTCTACGCCGAGCTACGGAAGATCATCAATCACGTGGGCCTGGCCGCGCACCACCTGCTGGACAAGAACTTCTACATGAACATGGCCATCCCGGTCGCGGGCGTGGCGCACCAGGCCGGCACCTGCCGGTTCGGCACCGACCCGGCGACCTCGGTGCTGGACGCCAACTGCAAGGCGCACGAGGTCGACAACCTGTACGTGGCCGACACCAGCTTCTTCCCGAGCATCGGCGCGGTGAACCCGGCCCTGACCGTGATGGCCAACGCGATCAGGGTCGGCGAGCACCTCCTCGACCGCACCGGGTAACCGCTCGCTCGGGCTCACGCCGGGCCGGGCCGGCCAGATGGAGCGGGCCGCGGTCAGCACGACCACGCCGATGACGGTCAGCACCACCACGTTCAGCAGCAACTGGGTGGTGGAGCCCAGCGCATGGCTCCAGTCGCCGTAGGCGATCGACAGGCCCAGGTTGGCCGCGGCCGGGATCGTCGTGACCGAGATGAACACGCCGACGAGCGTGGACGCCCGGGCCTCGGTCAGCGAGACCGGGCCGGCGATGCCGGCCAGCACCGCGACCACGACCGAGAACACGTCCGGGCTGGCGATCAGGTCCCCGACCGGCCGCACGCCGCGGTAGAACGCCTGCGGGGTCTGCCCGGAGGCGTGGATGACCAGCCCGAAGACCAGGGTCGCGACGATCGCGGCCCCGAACCCGGCGCCCAGCGCGACCAGGCCGCGGGTGATCGCCCCGGTGTCGCGGCCGCTCAGCCCCAGCGCGACGCCCATGATCGCGTTGTACTCCGGGCCCACCACCATCGCGCCCACGATCAGGATCTGCGAGTTGATCAGGATCCCGACCGCGCCGATCAGCCCGGCGATGGTCAGCAGGACGAAGAACGCCGGCGGGTAGACGGCGTTCGCCCGGATCCTGGCCTCGGCCAGGTCCCAGGCGGGGGCCGCGTCCCGGGCGGGGGCCGCGTCGTGCGGCCCCGCCGCCGGGGCGCTCACGGCTTGTGCAGCACCTCGTCGACCGTGCCCGCCCCGTGGTCGAGCTGGTAGTCGAGGTTGATCGCGGCATTGATCAGGGACAGGTGGCTGAACGCCTGCGGGAAGTTGCCGAGCTGCTCGCCGGTGCTGCCGATCTCCTCGGAATACAGGCCCAGGTGGTTGGCGTAGGTGTGCATCTTCTCGAACGTCAGCCGGGCTTCGTCGAGCCGCCCGCCGCGGGCCAGCGCGTCCACATACCAGAACGTGCACAGCGAGAACGTGCCCTCGTCGCCGGCCAGGCCGTCGGGTGAGGCGCCCGGGTTGTAGCGGTAGACCAGGCTGTCGGAGACCAGCTCGCTGTCCATGGCCTTCAGCGTGGAGGTCCACATCGGGTCCAGCGGCGAGACGAAGCCCATCAGCGGCATCAGCAGCAGCGAGGAGTCGAGCACCTCGGTGTCGTAGTGCTGGGTGAACGCGCCAACCTTGGGGTTGAAGCCGCGCTGCATGACCTGCTGGTAGACCTTGTCCCGCTCGGTGAGCCACAGCGGCAGGTTGGCGGGCCGGCCGCGGCGCTCGGCCAGCCGGATGGCCCGGTCCAGCGCCACCCAGGCCTGGAACCGGCCGTAGGTGAAGTTTTTCTGGCCGCCGCGGGTCTCCCAGATGCCCTCGTCCGGCTGGTCCCAGTGCTCGCACAGCCAGTCGATGATCTTCGAGATCGACTGCCAGCCGCTGTGGGCCATCTGCACGCCGTGCGCGTCGGCCAGCGAGATCGCGTCCAGGGCCTCGCCGTAGATGTCGAGCTGGCGCTGGTCGGCCGCGCCGTTCCCGATCCGCACCGGCCGCGAGCCGCGCCAGCCCTCGAAGTGGTCGAGCGTCTCCTCGGTCAGGTCGGAGCTGCCGTCGACCCGGTACATGATCCGCAGCGGTCCCGAGCCGTTGCCGACCTGCTCGGCGGCGCGATCCCTGATCCATATGCCGAACGTGGCGGCCTCCTCGATGTAGCCGAGGCCGAGCAGCGAGTACACCGAGAACGAGCCGTCCCGGATCCAGGTGTACCGGTAGTCCCAGTTACGCTCGCCGCCCTCCTGCTCGGGCAGGCCTGCGGTGGGCGCCGCGACCGGGGCGCCGGTGGGGGCGTACGTCATCAGCTTCAGCGTCATCGCGGAGCGGGCCACCATCTCGCGCCAGCGACCGGTGTACGTCGAGTGACCAAGCCAATTCCGCCAGAACGCGGCAGTGTCGTCGGCCAGGCGCTGCGCCTCCTCGGGTGGCACCAGCCGGGGAGGGCCGCCCATCGACTCGAGGATCACGCCGCCGATCTCACCCTCGCTCAGCGTCCGGGTCCAGCGCAGGCCCTGGCCGCCTTCTTCCAGGTGGAGTTTGGTGTCACCGATGGTCGTGCCGCGGGGCGCGATGCCGTTCACGGTCAGGCGCATGTCGCCGGACCGGAATGTCACACCGCCGTCGGAGTACTCCAGCTTGTGCTCGGCCCGGGCGTAATCGAAGCGGGGCTGGATGTCGATGCGGAACCGCATGGTCCCCCGCACCACCTTGATGTTGCGCACCAGCCGGTGCCGGTCGGTCGGCTTGCCCCCCGCGATCGGCATGAAGTCGTGTACCTCGCCGACCCCGTCCGGGGTCATGAACCGGGTAACCAGGATCGCGGTGTCGGGCAGGTAGAGCTGCCTGCTGACGTAGTCGTCCCGGTCCGGGGCGATCCGGAAATAGCCGCCCTTGTCCGCGTCGAGCAGGGAGGCGAACACGCTGGGTGAGTCGAATCTCGGGCAGCAGAACCAGTCCACGCACCCGTCGGTGGTCACCAGCGCCGTGGTCTGCAGGTCGCCGATCAGGCCATGGTCACTGATGTTGGGATAGCGCGCCAAGATTCTCACCTCGTTGTCGGACCGCGGTCGTGAACTCGCCCACGATCTCTGGCCCGCACGCGCGGCGCATCACTCCCGCCGGGTGACCGCGCCCGCCCCGCGCGCCTCGCGCGGCGGGGCTGCGCCGCGAGTCAGCGGCCGGCCGGGCCCGGCGGGCACCGCGGTAATCACCCCGTCGGGATGATGCCCGGCGCCCCTGGCGCGGTCACAGTGACCACCATCGACCTACGCATGAGGACGGAATCATGACCTACAGCGACCAGAACGGCTCCCTGAACGTCCCGCAGGTGCGGACCGCCCCGCTGGTGACCGGCGGAGTGCTCATCGCGGCCGGCGGCCTGCTCGCCCTGGCGGGCTTTGTCGTCGGCGGAGCGCACCTGATCTCGGCCACCCGGGATTGGGTCCGGCAGATGGACATCCCGCCCAGCGAACTGGCCAGGGTGAAGCTGGCCCAGGCCCGGGCCGCGGCCACGGCGGGCGCCGACGCCTGGCAGAACGGGCCCGCCTCGGAGGCACACTCCCGGTGACCCAGTCGCGGTAGATGAACGTCGACCTCGCGCGCTGGCAGTTCGCGTTCACCTCCATCAACCATTTCTTTTTCGTCCCGGTCACGATCGGGCTGGCCT
>DATAVV010000326.1:0-11899 GCA_036267555.1 Streptosporangiaceae bacterium
GGTGAACTCGTGGCCCGCAGCGAGCAGGACCTGCTCGACATCCGCAACTTCGGTGCCAAGTCGATCGAGGAAGTCAAGCAGAAGCTCATCGACATGGGCCTCGCGCTGAAGGACTCCCCGCCCGGATTCGACCCCGGGACCGCGGCCGACAGCTACGGGGCCGACGACGACGAGAGCTACGTCGAGACCGAACAGTACTGACAGCCTCCCGGCTCGCAGTACCTGACCAAGGAGAACGCTCCGATGCCCACGCCCACCAAGGGCCGTCGGCTGGGCGGCAGCCCGGCCCACCAGCGGCACATGATGGCGAACCTCGCCACCGCGCTCTTCGAGCACGGCAGGATCACCACGACCGAGGCGCGGGCACGCAGGCTGCGGCCGGTGGCTGAGCGCCTGATCACCTTCGCCAAGCGCGGCGACCTGCACGCCCGGCGCCAGGTGCTGGCCACGGTCACCGACCGCAGTGTTGTCCACACGCTGTTTTCGGAGATCGGCCCGAGCTTCGCGACCCGGGAGGGCGGGTACACGCGGATCACGAAGATCGGCCCGCGCAAGGGTGACAACGCCGCGCTGGCCGTGATCGAACTGGTCCCGCAGGAGACGGAGGCGCGCCAGCGCCGCCGCCGTGCCCGCCGGTCGCAGGCCGGGGCCCCCGCCACCGGCCGCGCCAGCCAGGCGGAGGCGGAAGCCACCTCGGCCGCCGACGCCACAGCGGACACCGATGCGGAACGCGGCGACACGGGCCAGCCTGGCGACGCCGAGCCGGAAGTGGCGCAGGACGCCGAGGCCGGGGCCGAGCCGGACGACGAGGGCGAAGGCGACCAGTCGGATGACGACGACAAGCCGGAGGACGCCAGCTAGCGGGTCATCCGCGGCTCTGAGCGGCACGCAGGCGGCTATCCAGCACCCGCTGGATAGCCGCCTGACGCGCATCAGGCTGGATTTGTCCTACGACGGCTCAGGCTTCCACGGCTGGGCCGTCCAGCCCGGTCTGCGCACCGTGGCCGAGGTGCTGACGCTGGCCCTCGGCCGGGCGCTGGCGCTGCCGTCAGCGCCGCCGCCGCTGACCGTGGCCGGCCGGACCGACGCCGGGGTGCACGCGCGGGGCCAGGTCGCCCACGCCGACGTGCCGTCCGATGCCTGGGCGGCGGCCGCCGCGACCGTGGTCCGGCGGCTGGCCCGGCTGCTGCCGCCCGATGTGCGGGTGCGGACCGTGACGCCCGTCCCCGACGGGTTCGACGCCCGGTTCTCCGCGCTGTGGCGGCGCTACTCCTACCGGGTCTGCGACGACCCGGCGGCCGCCGACCCCCTGCGGCGCCATGACACGCTGTGGTACCCGCGACCGGTCGACGTGGCGCCCATGAACCAGGCTGGCCTGGGGTGTCTGGGCGAGCACGACTTTGCCGCGTTCTGCCGTCGTCGCGAAGGAGCGGGCACGGTCAGGGACCTGCTGCACCTGTCGTGGGCCAGGACTGAGCCCGGGGTACTGGCGGCCACGGTCACCGCCGACGCGTTCTGCCACAACATGGTGCGCGCGCTGGTCGGCGGCATGCTTGCGGTGGGCGAAGGGCGGCGGCCGCCCGCCTGGCTGGCCCAGGTGCTCGCGGCCGGGGTCCGCGACCCCGCCGTGACCGTCGCCGCGCCGCACGGCCTTTGCCTGGAGGAGGTCCGCTACCCCCCGCCAGCGGCGCTGGCCGACCGGGCCCGGGTCACCCGCCGCCTGCGTCCGTCACCAGCGTCGTAACCTACGATCGGGTTTGTGCCCGAAGACGCGACATCGCCCGGCCCGCAGACCCCGCCCGCGCAGACCAGCCCCCGGATCAAGGGCGTGATCACGGACTGGGGCGGGGTGCTGACCAACCCCCTCCCCGACACCGTCAACGCCTGGATCGCCGCCGAGCAGATCGACAGGGACAGCTACGCAGCGATCATGCGGTCCTGGGTCTTGCAGGCCTACCGGGACGGCGAGGGCGAGAACCCGGTCCACGCGCTGGAGCGCGGGGAAGCCTCGGACCAGGAGTTCGAGCGCGTACTGGCCGAGCAACTCCGGCACGTCGACGGCCGGCCGGTGCTGCCGGACGGGCTGCTGGCCCGGATGTTCGGCGCGACCGCCCTGGACGAGGTCATGCTGGAGCTGATCCGATCGCTGAAGCGCTCCGGGCTGAGGACCGCGCTGCTGTCCAACCCGTGGGGCAGCGGCGGCTACCCCCGGCACCTGTTCCCCGACCTGTTCGACGTGGTCGTGATCTCGTCCGAGGTGGGCATGCGCAAGCCGGAGGAGCGGATCTTCCGCCACACCGCCGCGCTGCTCGGCCTTGAGCCACGCGAGTGCGTGTTCCTGGACGACATCGAGGCCAACATCGCCGCGGCGCAGGCCCTCGGCATCGTCGGCCTGCGGCACGAGGAGGCGGCCCGCAGCGTCACCTGGCTCCGCGACCTGCTCGGCCTCCCCCCTGCCGAAGACCCGGCCTGACCCCCGGACCCCCTCCACCACCGCCGGCCCCCGCGTCCCCACCGACCGCTCCGCCGCGTGACCTCTCTCGTCCCTCCAGCCGCACAGGTAACGGCGCGATCCGTGCTGTGGAGATTTAGGGGTGCGATCGCTCCGCCAGCACTCCACAGCAAAGGGATCTATCCGGGCGGCGGGGAGGAACGGCGGGGCCTACGCTTTGGCGGTGGCCGAGTACCCGCAGCCGTCCAGCGCCGGACGGTCCGCCAACATGCGCGCCATCCGGCGCACCGACACCAAGCCCGAACTGGCCCTGCGCCAGGCCCTGCACCGGCAGGGGTACCGGTTCCGCAAGGACCACCGGCTCGACCTGGCCGCGGGCAAACGGGTCCGGCCCGACATCGCGTTCACCGCGCGCCGGGTGGCCGTGTTCGTGGACGGCTGTTTCTGGCACGCCTGCCCCGACCACGGCTCCAAGCCCGCGAACAACGTCTGGTACTGGGAGCCCAAGCTGCGCCGCAACGTCGAGCGCGACCGGGCCGCGGACGCCGCGCTGGCGGCGGCCGGCTGGGAGGTGGTCCGGATCTGGGAGCACGTGCCGCTGGACGCGGCGGTGACCGAGGTGCTGGCCGCCCTGGCCCAGCGCCCGTCGCCCCGCGCCCGTAACGGCGCCGCCAAGGCCGGCCCCCCGCTGCCGGGCGCCAGCGCTGAACCCGCGCCCGCGTCAGCCGCGCCCCCGGCGTCAGCCGCGCCCCCGGCCTGCGCGGCGCCCCCGGTCGCGCCATCGGCCCCTCCGGCCTGACCAAATCCGGCCGCTGCGGCCGGACCGCGCGATTTTGCCGCCTCGTCGCGGCATCACTGGCAAACTCGGATCACTCAGTTGCTCCCGGGGACCTCATGCGCGTGTACCTCCCGTTCACCTTGCCGAGCCTGGCCCGGCTGCTGGCTGACGCCCAGACCGCCGAGCCGACGCTGCGCGGCTTCGCGGTCACGCCCGCGCTGCGCGAGTGGTATTCGAGCGGCGACGAGGAAGAACTCGAGTACGTCGCGATGACGCAGGCGGCGCGGGCCTCGCTGCGGCTGCTGCACGCCGACTCCAGTGCCCCGGCGCGCCGGGTGGTGCTCGCCGCCGAGGTGTCGGCCGGGCAGGTTACGGGCGGAGCCGGGTTCGACGAGCCCGCGGTGGTGGAGATCAAGGTGCCGGTCCGGCTGGCCGACGTGGTCTCCGGCCACATCGACGACCCGCTGGCCGGACCCGACGTGAAAGCGGCGATCGCCGCGCTGGCCGCCGCCGACGAGGGGAACGAGGACGCCAGGTTCACCGTGGACGGGGCCGAGGGTCACGAGCTCATGTGGTACGCCACCCAGGAATTGGGGCACGTGACCGGCTGATCCGGGTTTCGCGGCCCCGTGCGACGATGTTCCTGCCGCCATCGACGCCGGATCAACCTGGGAGCCGACTCGTGATAGACGCCGTAACGAACGTTCCCGTGCCCGCGAATGAGCCGATCAGGAGCTATGTTCCCGGAAGCGCGGAACGTGCCGTGCTGGAGAACCGGATCAAGGAACTGGCCGGCGAGCGCGCCGACCTGACCATGACCATCGGCGGCCAGCACCGGATGGGCTCGGGCGAGCGCGGCGAGGTGGTCCAGCCGCACAACCACCGGCACGTGCTCGGCCAGTTCGGTCACGTGACCGACGAGGACGTGAGCGCCGCCATCGCGGCCGCCGCCCAGGCCGCGCCCGCCTGGCGGGAACTGTCCTTCGACGACCGCGCGGCGATCTTCCTCAAGGCCGCCGACCTGCTGGCCGGGCCCTGGCGGGCCACGGTCAACGCCGCCACCATGCTCGGCCAGTCCAAGACCGTGCACCAGGCGGAGATCGACGCCGCCTGCGAACTGATCGACTTCTGGCGCTACAACGTGCAGTACGCCCGCCGGCTGCTGGCCGAGCAGCCCGCGTCGGGGCCCGGATCCTGGAACCGGCTGGAGTACCGGCCGCTCGAGGGCTTCGTACTGGCGATCACGCCGTTCAATTTCACCTCGATCGCGGGCAACCTCCCGACCGCGCCCGCGCTGATGGGGAATGTGGTGGTCTGGAAGCCGTCCACGACCCAGCAGCTATCGGCCCACTACCTGATGCGCGTGCTCGAAGCGGCCGGGCTGCCGCCCGGCGTGATCAACATGGTGACCGGCAGCGGCCAGGCCGTCTCCCGGGTGGCCCTCACGCATCCCGACCTGGCCGGGATCCACTTCACCGGGTCCACGGGCACGTTCCAGCACCTGTGGCGCACGGTCGGCCAGAACATCTCCGGTTACCGCGGCTACCCGCGCCTGGTCGGCGAGACCGGGGGCAAGGACTTCGTGATCGCCCATCCATCGGCCGACCCGGACATCCTGACTACCGCGCTGGTCCGGGGCGCGTTCGAGTACCAGGGCCAGAAGTGCTCCGCGGCCTCACGCGCGTACGTGCCGCGGTCGGTCTGGAACCGCATGTCCGATCGGCTCATCTCCACCGTGTCCTCGCTGAGCATGGGAGACGTCACCACCGACCTGTCGCTGTTCATGGGCGCGGTCATCGACGACGCGGCGTTCGCCACCCACACCGACGCGCTGGCCCGGGCCAGGTCCCGGCCGTCGGTCCGGGTGCTGACCGGCGGCGAGCCCGACGGCTCCCAGGGCTACTTCGTGCCGCCCACGGTGCTGGAGGGCGAAGACCCGACCGACGAGATCTTCACCACCGAGTACTTCGGCCCCATACTCGGCGTCCACGTCTTCGACGACGCCGACTACGCCGCGGTCGTGGCCCAGGCCGCCGACATCGCTCCGTACGCGCTGACCGGCTCGATCATCGCGCAGGACCGGGCCGCGATCGCCGCGGCCACCGACACGCTGCGGTTCTCGGCCGGCAACTTCTACATCAACGACAAGCCGACCGGCGCGGTCGTCGGCCAGCAACCGTTCGGCGGGGCCAGGGCCAGTGGCACCAACGACAAGGCCGGCTCGATCTTCAACCTGATCCGCTGGGTCAACACCCGGACCATCAAGGAGTTGTTCGTCCCGCCCACCGACCACCGCTACCCGTACATGGGCTGATACGCGGGCAGAACCCGCTGTGGATAAGCCCCCTATGTCGCTGCCCTGGGCTGGCTGCGGCCGATAGGCTCGCGGCCACGGGACAGCGGTCCGCTCGTCCCGCTCGCGCAGCGACGAACCGGAGGCCTGCGATCTACCGCCTGGTTCTGTGGAATATCGACCTGACCCTTGTCGACGTGGCCAGAGTCTCCCGCGATGCCTACGCCGATGCGTTCCGGCGGGTGACCGGGCGTCCGCTGGTCGCGCTGCCGCAGACGGCCGGCCGCAGCGAGTCGGAGATCTTCTTCGAGGCCCTGGCGCTCAACGAGGCCGCGACCGGCCCGATCCCCGGCCAGGGTGACGCCGGCGGCCAGGAGTTGCTGGCCCGGTACACCACGGAACTGACCGCTGCCTTCGGCGCCCGCGTCGAGGCGTTGCCGAGGCAGGGCCGGGCGCTGCCGGGCGCCAGGGAAGCCGTGGCCGCCGTCGCCGCCCTGCCCGGCGTCATCCAGTCCGTGCTGACCGGCACGATCCGGCCGAACGCCGCGGCCAAGCTGCGGGCCTTCGGCATGGACGAGTTCTTCGACTTCGAGATCGGCGGGTACGGGTCGGAGATCTATCCGAAGGGCGCTCAGCTCCTGCGGTCTCGCGGCCGCGCGGCCGAGAAATATCACACGGACTTCAGCGGGAACATCGTCACCGTCTACCTGGCCGACTCCGTCCGTGACGTGGAGGCGGCCCGGACCGGCGGCGCGCGCTGCGTGGCGGTGGCCAGCGGCCGTTCCACCGTCGGCGAGCTACGCGACGCCGGTGCCGACCTGATCCTGGGCGACCTCACAGACACCGACGCCGTGATTCGTGCCGTCGACCGGCTGACCAGCGTCTTGTCGGCGGGTTGACGGGCCGCATCCGGCGGCGGAGGGGGTCATGCCGTGCACGGCCTGGGACTGACGGTCTATGGCGTGATCGCCTTGACCTTCATGATGGCGATGTACGCCCTTGAGGGCCGTCACCGCGGGTTCATCCTGGCCTTCGCGCTGGGGTGCATGCTGGCCGGCAGCTACGGGTTCCTGTCCGGGGCGTGGCCGTTCGGCACCGTCGAGGCGATCTGGTCGCTGGTCGCGCTGCGCCGCTACTGGGTGGCCGCACGCCAGCCCCGCTGACCGCGCTGACCTGCCCCTCGCGTTGCGAGGTGGCACCAGAGCGCCCATGCTGATGCCTATGCCAACCGACGAGGAGCAGTTGGGCGGGCGCGACTACGGGGCGACGCTCTGGGAGCCGAGCGAGCGGGTGGCCCGCAGCGCCAGGATCACGCACTACGCCGCGTGGCTGCGCGACACCCGCGGGGTCAGCCCGGGCGGGGGCTATGACGGGCTGTGGCAGTGGTCGGTGGCGGACACCGCCGAGTTCTGGGCGTCGGTCTGGGATTACTTCGAGGTGCTCGGCCACCGCGGCGACGGGCCGGTGCTGTCCGGCGGGCCGATGCCGGACGTGGCGTGGTTCGCCGGGGCCACGCTCAACTACGCGCGCAACGCGCTGCGGACGGCGGCCACGCGCCCCGGCCGGACCGCCGTGATCTTCCGGTCCGAGTCCGGGCGGAGCGGCACGCTGACCTATGGCGAGCTGGCGGCCGAGGTGGCCAGGGTCCGCGAGGTGCTGCGGGCGCTCGGCGTCACCCGGGGCGACCGGGTGGCCGCCTACCTGCCCAACATTCCTGAAGGACTGATCGGCCTGCTCGCCGCGGCCAGCCTGGGCGCCATCTGGTCGTCGTGCTCGCCGGACTTCGGCGCGCGGAGCGTGATCGACCGGCTGGCCCAGATCTCGCCCAAGGTGCTGATCGCCGTGGACGGCTACGCCTACAACGGCAAGTGGTTCGACCGGCGCCCGCAGGTGGCCGACATCGTGGCCGAGTTGCCCGGCCTCGAAGCCGTGATCACCGTGGACTACCACACCCTGAGTGGCGCGGCCGCGGCCGCCGGGCCGGACGGGGCGGACGCGGCGGCCGGTGCCTGGCCGGGCCTGGGCGAGCCGCCGGTGCGTCGGCTGCCCTGGTCGGCTCGGCCCGAAGGCGATGCCACGGCGGCCGGGGCGGCGCTCCCCGAGTTCGAGGAGGTGCCGTTCGAGCACCCGCTGTGGGTTCTGTACTCCTCGGGCACCACCGGGCTGCCCAAGCCGATCGTGCACGGCCACGGCGGGGTGGTGCTTGAGCACCTGAAGTCCATGGCCCTGCACCAGGACCTCGGTCCGGACGACGTGTTCTTCTGGTACACCACCACCGGCTGGATGATGTGGAACTACCTGGTCGGCGCGCTGCTGGTGGGCGCGGCCGCCGTGATGTACGACGGCAGTGCCACCCACCCGGGCACCGGCGCGCTGTGGGAGCTGGCCGGGCAGGCCGGCGTCACCTACTTCGGTACCGGTGCGCCCTACCTGCTGGCCTGCATGAAGGCGGGACTTGAGCCCGCGGGCCACAGCGACCTGTCCCGGCTGCGCGGCATCGGCTCGACCGGGTCCCCGCTGCCGCCCGAGGGTTACCGCTGGGTCTACGAGGCAGTCGTCGCGCCGGGCCAGGACCTGATCCTCGGCTCGTACTCCGGCGGCACCGACCTGTGCACCGGGTTCGTGGGCCCGTGCCCGCTGCTCCCGGTCCGGGCCGGCGTGATCTCGGGGCGCTGCCTGGGCGCGAAGGTGGAGGCGTTCGACGGCGCGGGCCGGCCGGTCGTGGGCGAGGTCGGCGAGCTGGTGATCACCCGCCCCATGCCCTCGATGCCCGTCGGCTTCTGGAACGACCCCGATGGCCGGCGCTACCGGGAAAGCTACTTCGCGGACTACCCGGGGGTGTGGCGGCACGGGGACTGGATCATGATTCTCCCCGACGGCGGATGCATCATCTACGGCCGCTCCGACGCCACCCTGAACCGCGGCGGGGTGCGGATGGGGACCAGCGAGTTCTACCGCGTGGTGGAGGCGCTGCCCGAGATCGCCGACAGCCTGGTGGTGGACACCGGACGGCTCGGCCAGGAGGGCCGACTGATCCTCTACGTGGTGCCCGCGTCCGGGCAGGAACTCGACGAGGACCTGATCGGGCGGATCCGCTCCGGCCTGCGTTCCGGGCTGTCGCCGCGGCACGTCCCCGACGAGATCCACCAGGTGCCCGGCATCCCGCGCACGCTGTCCGGCAAGAAGCTCGAGGTGCCGGTCAGGAAGATCCTGCTGGGCACGCCCGTGACCGAGGCCGCCGACCCCGACGCCCTGGCCAACCCGGAGGTACTGGCCTGCTTCGTGCCCGGAGGCAGCGCGTGAGCCGCGTGACCCGGCCGGCGGTCACCGGGCGCAACTTCGGGGAGGAGGGCGGCCGCCTGACCTACGGCAGCTACCTGCGGCTGCCGGAGTTGCTGGCCCAGCAGCTACCCCAGGTGGACCCGCCCGCCCACGACGAGCTGCTGTTCATCACCGTGCACCAGGCCTACGAGCTGTGGTTCAAGCAGTTGCTGCATGAGCTGACCGCGGCCCGGGACGCCATGCCGCTAGGCGAGACCTGGCGGGCTCGGCAGCTCCTGCGCCGGTCGCACGTCATCGAGCGGCTGCTGATCAGCCAGGTCGACGTGCTCGAGACCATGACCCCGCAGGATTTCTTGCAGTTCCGGGCGACTCTCGCGCCCGCGAGCGGCTTCCAGTCGGTACAGTTCCGCGAGCTTGAGTTCCTGTCCGGCGTCAAGGATGCCCACTTCGTGACCCGTCTGCGTGCTCTGACCGATTCCGAACGTGACCGCCTCGCCCGCCGCCTGTCCGAACCGACGCTGTGGGACGCCTATCTCGACCTGCTTCGCGCCCAGGGCCTAGCGACCGAGACCGACGATCAGGTCCTCGAGTCGCTCGTCACCGTGGCCAGGGACCGGGCCCTCCACGACGATCTGTGGCAGCTCGCCGAGGAACTGCTGACCCACGACGAGCTGGCCGGCCTGTGGCGGGCCCGGCACGTCCAGATGGTCGAGCGGCAGATCGGCACGAAGTCGGGCACGGGCGGATCAACCGGGGCGCCATATCTGCACAAGAGGGTGCCGATGAGGTATTACCCGCTGCTGTGGGAACTGCGAGATTGTCTGTAGCGCACAAAGGAGTGCATACCGATGACTGACCACCCAGGTGACGACAGGGACGCCTTGCTGGTGAAGGCGGACGACGTCGCCGCCACGATCGCTTCCGGCACCGCGGTCGGCGACGTGCCCAGCTACCTGCGGGCCTATTACCGGCACGTGGCCGTGGAGGACCTGGTCTCGGCCGGGCCGGAGCGGCTGGCCGCGGTCGCGATCGAGCAGGCCGCCTTCGCGGCCCGGCGGCCGCAGGGCCGGGCCGTGGTCCGGGTCCGGCGCGGCGGCGACGCGGCGTTCGTCGCGGCCCGCGACGTCATCGACATCGTGACCGACGACATGCCGTTCCTGGTGGACTCGATCCGGATGGAGCTGAGCCGGCGGGAGGCGACCCTGCACCTGGTCGTGCATCCGCAGTTGCGGGTCCGCCGGGATGTCACGGGAACGCTGCACGAGGTGGTCGGCACCGTCGACGGCGAGCAGCCCCCCCACGGCGAGATCGCCGAGTCGTGGACCCACATCGAGATCGCCCGGCTCCCCGACGGCGTCGCGGCCGGGCTCGAGCGCGGCATAGAGCGGGTGCTCGGCGACGTGCGGGAGGCGGTCGAGGACTGGCCCCGGATGCAGGCCAAGGCGGTGCAGTTGGCCGAGCAGCTCACGATGGCGCCGGACGGCGGGTCCGCCGAGTCCCCGGCCGAGGTCGAGGCGTTGCTCCGCTGGCTGGCCGACGGCCATTTCACGTTCCTCGGCTACCGGGAGTACGACCTGGAGGACGGGCCCGACGGGATGGCCCTGCGCTCGGTGCCCGGCACCGGGCTCGGCATCCTGCGACACGACCGGGAGGGATCAAGCTCGTTCGCGGCGCTGCCGCCCGAGGTGCGCGCCCGGGCCCGCGACCCGCAACTGCTGATCTTGACCAAGGCCAACTCCCGCTCGACCGTGCACCGGCCCAGTTACCTGGACTACGTCGCGGTCAAGCGGCTGGATGAACGGGGGCGGGTGGCGGGCGAGTACCGCTTCCTCGGCCTGTACACCCACGATGCCTACACCGAGAGCATCACCCGGATCCCGGTGCTGCGGCGCAAGCTCACCGGCGTGCTCGCCGCCACGGGCATCGCCGCCGACAGTCACGACGCCCAGGACGTCGCCGAGTTCCTCGAGAGCTACCCGCGCGAGGAGCTGTTCCAGACCCCGGTCAACCAGCTCGTGCCGGTGGCCGAGGGCGTGATCCGGCTGCGGGAGCACACCCAGACCCGGCTGTTCCTGCGCAAGGATCTCTACGGCCGGTACATGTCCTGCCTGATCTACCTGCCGCGCGACCGGTACACCACCCAGGTCAGGCTGCGCACCCAGAAGATCTTGTGCAAGGCGCTCGGCAACGGCCAGGTCGATTACAGCGTGATGGTCGGTGAGTCGCCGGTGGCCAGGCTGCACATCGTGGTGCGGGCGCAGGAGGGCCGCGTGCTGCCCGACGTGGCCGCGGACGAACTCGAGGCCCAGGTGGCCGCCGCGGTCCGGTCCTGGGACGACGACCTGGCCGAGGAGGCGGTCCGGCAACTGGGCGAGGAACGCGCGCACGCGCTGCTCGGCATGTGCGTCGGCGAGTGCATCCCGCCGACCTACAAGACCGACGTTCCGGCCAGCGCCGCCGTCGACGACCTCGACAAGATCCTCCAGCTGCGCGAGTCCGGCGGGAGCATCGCGTTTGACCTGTGGGAGTCCGAGGGCTACGTGGGCGGGGTCCCGATCGACGACGGGCCCGGCTGCGAGGCGCCGGGGGCGGAGCCAGCGGCCGGCGGTGACGGGCCGCTGCGGGTGTGGCGGCTGTCGATCTACCGGACCGGCTCCCGGATCACGCTCAGCGATGTGCTGCCCCGGCTGCAGCACATGGGCGTCGAGGTGGTCGACGAGCACCCCTACGAGTTCACTGCGGCCGAGCCGTTCTGGATCTACGACTTCGGGCTGCGCAAGAGCGCCTCGGCCGCGACCGAGGCGAGCTCGCGGGTCCCCTCGTCCCTCGCCTCGGTCAAGGAACTGCTCCAGGATGCCCTGGACGCGCTCTGGCACGGGGACGTGGAGGACGACGGGTTCAACGCGCTGGTGCTCGACGGGCACCTGACCTGGCGACAGGCGGTCGTGCTGCGCGCCTACGCCAAATACCTGCGCCAGGCGGGCAGCACGTTCAGCCAGAACTACACCGAGGGCGTGCTGCGGTCCAACATCACCGTCACCCGGCTGCTGGTCCGGCTGTTCGAGTCCCGGTTCGACCCGGACCGGCAGGCGGG
>DATAVV010000327.1:0-8030 GCA_036267555.1 Streptosporangiaceae bacterium
GTGTCGGCGGGCCTGCTCGCCGCGATCAAGCGCTCGACCAAGCTCGGTGACCTGCTCACCGTGTCGGGCTCGCTGCTGCACGGCATCCCGCAGTTCGTGCTGGGCATCCTGCTGGCCTACCTGTTCACCACGGTCTGGGCCGTCTTCCAGCTCAACGGGCCCTACAACATCTCGGTCACGCCCGGCTGGAACCTGCCGTTCATCGGCTCGCTGATCACGCAGGCGGTCCTGCCCGTATCCGCGTACGCGCTGTCCAGCTACGGCGGCTGGCTGCTCACGATGAAGTCGAGCGTGGTCTCGGTGCTCGGTGACGACTTCATCCTGGCCGCCGAACTGCGCGGGCTGCGGCGGCTGACCGTGGCCCGCTACGTGGCGCGCAACGCGATGCTGCCGCTGTTCACGATCCTGGCCCTGTCGATCGGCTTCATGTTCGGAGGCTCGATCTTCATCGAGGACATCTTCAACTACCCGGGGCTCGGCTACCTGTTGTTCACCAGCATCGGCAAGCGTGACTACCCGCTGATGACCGGGGCGTTCCTGATCATCACGGTGGCGGTCGTGCTGTGCAACATCCTGGCCGACCTGTTCTACGGGATCATCGACCCCCGGATCCGGCGGAGCGATCGATGACCACGATCACCCCGATGCTGCCGGAGGAGCAGGAGGCAGCCACCACCGCCCGTCCCGCCCGCCGGGTACGCGGCGGGCGCTGGCGGCTGCTGGTGCGCACCCCCGGCCGAATCTTCGGGTTCGCCATCATCATCCTGTTCGCGCTGATGGGAATCGTGGGCCCGTACCTGTACCCGAAGAACCTGCCGATCGACCCGAACGCGATCTACGCCCCGCCCAGCGCGGCCCACCTGCTCGGCACCGACTTCGAGGGCACCGACGTGCTCGCCCTGGTCGTGACCGGGGCCCGCTACATGCTTCTGTCCGCGCTGATCGCGGGCCTGCTGACCGTGGTACTCGGGACCGCGGCCGGGGTCACCGGCGGCTACTACCGCGGCGTGCGCGACTCGGTGCTGATGCGGATCACCGACTTCATCCTCACTATCCCCGGGTTCCCGCTGCTGATCGTGCTGTCCACGGTGTGGGACTTCGGGTCGCCGTACGCGATGGGCCTGGCCCTCGGCATCTTCGGCTGGGGCGGCATCGCCCGCGCCGTGCGCTCGCAGACCCTGTCGCTGCGCGAGCGCGGGTTCCTCGAGGCCGCCCGCGGCCTGGGCCTGCCCGGCCGGCACATCCTCACCCACGAGATCCTGCCGAACGTGGCGCCGTACATCGCGATGAACCTGCTGCTGACGATCACCGGCGCGATCTACGCCGAGGCCGGTCTTTTCTTCCTCGGCGTGGTCCCGTTCAACGCCAACAACTGGGGCGTGATGCTGAACATCGCGGTGTTCTCCGCGGGCGCGGTGACCAGCCCGCGGGCGCTCACCTACCTGCTGTCCCCGCTGATCTGCATCCTGCTGCTGACCCTGGGGATCGTGCTGATCCTCAACGCGGTCGACGAGTGGTTCAACCCGCGGCTGCGGGAGATCTGATGGCCCGCATGGCCCCTACGGTCACGACCGGCCCCGCGGCCGGGGCGGACGCCCCGGCCGCCGGGGTGCGGGTGCGCGACCTCACGGTCGCCTTCGCCACCCGCGACGGCGAACTGCCCGCGGTGTCGCACGTGTCGCTCGACCTGGCCCCCGGCCAGATCACCGGCCTGCTCGGCGAGTCGGGGTCCGGCAAGTCGACCCTGGCCCTGACCCTGCTGAACGCGGTGCCCCGCCCGGGCCGGGTGACCTCGGGCTCGGTGGAGATCGACGGCGTGGGGGACGTGCTCGCGTTGCCCGCGGCCCAGTTGCGCCGGGTGCGCGGAGCCGAGATCGGCTACGTGTTCCAGGCCTCCCAGAACTCGCTCAACCCGCTCAAGCCGGTCGGCAAGCAACTGCTCGACCTGGGCCGCTCGCACGGCGAACGAGACCTGCGCGGGCTGCTGCGCCGGGCCCGGGCGCTGATCGAGGACATGGGCCTGGACTCCGGCCGGGTGCTGGCCTCCTACCAGCACGAACTGTCCGGCGGCATGCGCCAGCGCGTCGGCATCGTGTTCGCTCTGGTGCTGAACGCCCACGTGCTGATCCTGGACGAGCCGACCACCGCCCTGGACATGCTGTCCCAGGCCGCCGTGCTGGCGATCATCAAGAAGGTGCACGCCACCCGCCACCTCACCACGCTGATCATCTCGCATGACGTCGGCGTGATCGGCGAACTGGCCGACCGCACCGCGGTCATGTACGCGGGCCGCGTCGTCGAGGAGGGGCCGACCGAGAGCCTGCTGGCCGACCCGCGGCATCCGTACACCCGCGGCCTGCTGGCCGCCATGCCCCGAATCACCGGCGACCTGGACCAGGCCCGGCCCCTGCCCGGACGGCCGCCGGACCTGACCACGATCCCGAAGCAGGGCTGCGTGTTCCGGGAACGCTGCCCGCTGGCCATGCCGGTCTGCGCGGCCAGCGAGCCCCCCGAAACGGTTGTTTCGAGCGAGCTCCCCGAAACAGTTGTTTCGAGCCTTAACGCGGCGCGAGGTGCCGTGGCGGACCCGGCCGGGCCGGACAGCATCGCGCCGGACGGCGGCGGGCCGGACGGCGTGCCGGACAGCGGCGGGCGGGACGGCGGCGGGCCGGGCCTGGTCGCGGAGACCGGCAGGCGCGCCGCGTGTTACGCGCTGACCGAGGAGCGGTCATGATCGAGGCCCGCGGCATCACCCGCACCTTTCCCGGCCGCGGCGGCCTGCTGCACCGGGGCTCGGTCCGCGCGCTGCGCGGCGTGGACTTCACGATCCCCGACCACGGGGCGGTCTCGTTCATCGGGGAGTCCGGCTGCGGCAAGACCACCCTGGGCCGGATCCTGTGCGGCCTGGAGGAGTTCGACGGCGGCGAACTGATCATCGACGGCCAGCCCGTGTCCGGGCTGCGGCGGTCGCAGCGGGCCTCGCTGCTGCGCCGCGTCCAGATGATCCATCAGGACCCGTACTCGGCGCTGAACCCGACCCGCACGATCGAGAACACCCTGGGCGACCCGCTGGCCCTTCGGGCCCGCCAGCGTGGCGAGAACGAGGACTGGATCCGGCGGCGGCGCACCGAACTGCTCGATCTGGTCGGCCTGGACCCCGGCTACGTGCTGCCCCGCTACCCGCACATGCTGTCCGGCGGGATGCGCCAGCGGGTCGTGATCGCCCGGGCGCTCACCGTGGACCCCGAGGTGCTCGTGGCCGACGAGGCCGTCTCCATGATCGACGTCTCGCTGCGCCTGGGCATCCTGCGCCTGCTGCGCGACCTGCGCGAGCAACTCGGGGTGTCGGTGCTGTTCATCACCCACGACGTCGCGACCGCCCGCTACGTGGGCCGCGACGGTGAGCTGTACGTCATCTACCGGGGCCAGGTCATCGAGCGCGGTCCCGCCGACACCGTCATCCAGCACCCCGTCCACCCCTACACGCAGTGCCTGCTCGCGGCGATCCCGGTGCTGCGCGGGATCGAGCAGCCCGGCGCGGAGCGGCCCGTTCCGCGCGGCTCGCTGGACGAGCGGGTCGAGCCGCCGGGCTGCCTGTTCGAACCACGCTGCCCGTTTGCCGAGCCGGACTGCCGGTCGCGGCAACCGTCCCTGGGCCAGCTTGGCGGGACCGAGCAGGAGCACGCCTGCCTGCACCCCAAGCGCCGTCCCGTGGTGGCCGTGCCGGCTGGCTAGGTCTAACCAGGGGAGGGCGTTAATGAGAATCTTGATTTCCGCGGACATGGAGGGCGCCACCGGCGTGACCTGGCCCGCCGACGTGCGCCCGGGCAGCGAGCAGTGGCAGCGGTTCCGGCAGATGCTCACGTCGGACGTGAACGCGGCCGTGGCCGGGTTCTGTGACGCCGGCGCCACCGGCGTGCTGATCAACGAGGCGCACGACACCATGCGGAACCTGCTGCTGGAAGACCTCGACCAGCGGGCCGTGCTGCTCACCGGGCGGCACAAGGACCTGAGCATGGTCGAGGGCATCCAGCGAGACGACGTGGACGGCGTCGCGTTCATCGGGTACCACGCGGGCGCGGGCGCCGAGGGCGTGCTCGCTCACACCTACCTGCCGAACTCGGTCACCGCGGTCCGGGTCGACGGCGAGCCCGCCAGCGAGGGTCGGCTGAATACTTATGTGGCGCAGGAGTACGGTGTGCCGGTGATCCTGGTGACCGGCGACGACCGCACCTGCGCGGACGCCGCCTCGTACGCGCCCGACGCCCAGACCGTAGCGGTCAAGGAGTGCGTGAGCCGCTACGCGGCCGTGTGCCTGCCGCCCGCCGTCACCGCCGCGGCGATCAGGTCGGCCGCGGCCGACGCGGCCGCGCAGGCCGGGCGCATGCCGCCCGCGGCCGCCCGGGAATTCCGCGTGGACGTCGAGGTGGACGCCGCGCAACTGGCCCAGGCCGCCGCGATCGTGCCCGGGGTCAGCCGCACCGCGGACACGGCGGTGACCTACACCAGCCCCAGCGCCTGGGACATGATCCGGTGTTTCAAGGTGGTGTGCACGATGATCTCCGCGGCGGCCGAGGAGCAGTATGGATGACCATGTCCGCCTCGGGGCTACCGGCCGCCTGAGCCGCCGCCTGCGCCGCCAGCGCCGCCGCCCCCGGCCCGTGGTGATGGTCGCGGGGATCTCGGACGGGGAGCAGCAAAGCAGCAGCGGCGTGCCCGACCGCTACGTCGAGGCGATCCTGCGGGCCGGCGGGCTGCCGCTGATCCGTCCGTCCGGGGTGGCGTCGCCGAACCTGGTCAGCGACCTGTTCAAGCACGCGGACGCGCTGCTGGTCCCCGGCGGCCGCGACCTCGACACCGAGCGCCTGGGCCTCGGCCCGGTCCACCCGAAGGCCAGGCTCACCCCCGCGGGCCAGCAGGACGCCGACGTGGCCCTGGTGGCCGGGGCGATCAAGCGCGGGCTCCCGGTGCTCGGCATCTGCTATGGGATGCAGCTTCTCGGCGTGGTGGGCGGCGGGCGCCTGCACCAGCACCTGCCCGACGACGCACCCGGCGCCGTCCGCCACATCGGCAACGGCGGCGGCCTGGTGGATCACGACGTCGCCCTGGCGGAAGGCACCAGGACCAGCGCCGCGCTCGGCCTGCCCGACGGCGGCGCGACGTGGGTGCGTTCCTCCCACCACCAGGCGCTGGCCGGCACCGGGACCGGCTGGGTGGTGACGGCCAAAGACTCCGACGGCCTCATCGAGGGGATCGAGTACACCGGCCGGCAGTTCGCGATCGGTGTGCAGTGGCACCCGGAACGGGCCAAGCCAGGCAGTTGCCAGTACGGGCTGTTCGACGCACTGATCGCCGCCGCGCGCTAAGCGGCCGACCGGGCTGGTTTGGTCGGGTGCGGCCGCTGAGGAGAGTTAGTGCCGGCGCGGCCGGGGCGGACAGGGGCGGCCGCGCCGGCGTCGGGTTAAGCGATATAGCCCCCTGCCTGGCTGGAGACCTCCTCCTGACCTCGGATCCGCTCAGCGAGCTGGGACGGGCCGTCCGCCCGCAGGAACGGGACGCATCCGGCGGATAACTCGGCGCCGGACAGGGCGGTCCGCCGGGCGGCCCACCATCTGCCGGTATCGCTGAGCCAGATGCTCCAGCGCCCGCCGAAAGCGGTTTCAAGCGTTTCCATGGTGCAGAGGCTGGCGAAATGCTCGTTCATGGCCCTTCCACGGTTGCGTATTCCGGCTATCACAAGCAGCATGGATGAGGACGATAGCTAGGAAATTGCAAATCGTCTGAAACTCCGGGACTAAGGCGATGGCAAACCGGGACAGGATAGGCGCAAGGGTCGCGGCCATTCGCAAGACACGCGGCTGGACCGCGCGTGAGTTGGCCCGGCGCGCCCAGGTTTCATACAGCCTGCTGGCGAAGGTCGAAACCGGGGCGGTTCCGGCCAGTCCGGCCTTCATCGGCGCGGCGGCCCGGGCGTTAGGCGTGGACGTGACCCGGGTGACAGGCCAGCCCTACGCCGAGCCAGGCAACGGCTTCGTGCTGCAGGGCACGATCGAGCCGTTGCGCCGGGCCCTGCTCGCCTACGACCTGCCCCCGCCGGACGACACGCAACTCCGGCCCTTCGACGAGTTGCGCACGGACGTCACAGCCGCGTCCCGGCTCGGACGGCAGGCCCGCTACCTGCAGCTCAGCCAGACGCTTCCCGGGCTGCTCCACGAGTTGCAGGCCGCGATCTCCGACGCAGGCGACGCGGAGCGGCCCGCCCTGTACGCGCTGCTGGCCGAGGCCTACGGCGGCATCTCCGGGCTGTCCCACCAGCTTGGCTACACCGACCTGCGCGCGCTGACCCTGGACAGGATCGAGTGGGCGTCGCGGCTGTGCCAGGATCCGCTGCGCATCGCGCGGACCCAGTGGTCACGCGGCGCGTCCCTGCTCGGCGTGGCCGCTTACGACCAGGGCCTGGCGCTGATGGAACGGACCCGGGGCGAACTGGGCCAGGACGGCCTGAGCGAGGCGGCCCGCTGCGTCTACGGCAGCCTGCACCTGCGTTCGTCGGTGCTGGCCGCCCGCGCCGGGCGCCGCCAGGAGTCCGACGCGCACCTGGCCGAGGCCCGCGACCTCGCGGCTACCGTCAACCCCGGGATCAACCACTACGGCATGGAGTTCGGCCTGCCCAACGTCGGCCTGCACGACGTGTCGGCGGCCGTCGAGATGGCCGACGGCACCCTGGCCGTGACCCGGGCCCGGGAGGTCGAGCGCTCGGGTTACCTCACCGGGCTGCCCCCGGTCCGGGTCGGGCATTACTACATCGAGGTCGCCCGCGGCTGGTTGTACCACGGCGACCGGCACCGGGCGCTGAGCGCCCTGCGCCGGGCCCGGCGCGTGGCCCCCCAGCAGTGCCGGTACCACCCGTTGGTCCGCGACACCGTCCAGGCGATCGCGCACGCCGAGCCGCGCCCCAACGAAGAGTTGCGCGCGTTCTCCGCCTGGCTCGGCATCGACTCCTGACCCATTGCGCGCCGGTTGATCCGTGTCTACTGTCCGAGTAGGTCACATTGTGAGCGTTCACAACAGTCGCCCCCGAGCGCGGAACGGAGACCCCTCATGGACGAAGGACCTCGCCGTCACGTATCCGGCCGCAGCCGGCCGTCCCGCCCGTACCAGGGCATTCTATCTCGTCTCAGATTTCGCTGGAGCCACTCCACGACCCGCAGGTACCCAAGACTGGCTCGGGGGCTGCTGATCAGCGCGGTCCCGTGCGTTATAGCCGTACCTTTAATGACTGCTCTGCCGGCCGCTCCGGCGGCACATCGGGCGGCCAGCCCGCCCGCTTCGGCTGGGAGCGCTCCCACGATCAACTGGGCGCTGTCGGGCCAGGCCACCGCCACGTCCGCGGAGTCGGGCGACCCGGCCGCGAATGCGGTCGACGGCGACGCCGGGACCGACTGGTGCACCTCGTCGTGGACCGGGAGCCTGGTCGTGGACCTCGGCCAGGTCCGGTCCCTGTCCGACCTGGGCATTACGCTGGACGCGGCCAGCCCGTCCGCCGACGCCACGATCCAGGTCGCGACCCAGGCCGGCGACTGGCAGGCGGTGCCGGCCGCGCGCAACGTCGCCCTGGACCCGGGCAACCCGATGTACGTGCCGCTGCCGCGCGGCACCCGCGCGCGGTACGCCCAGCTCACGGTGTACAGCGACACCGGCGCGGACGTCTGCGTGGGGGAGTTGCGGACGTACGGGCCCGACCCGGCCGCCGCGGGCATGGATCTCGGCGCCGACCTCTCGTTCACGCCGCAGGAACTGGCGGCGGGCGCCACGTTCACCGACCACGGGCGGAAGGCCAGCCCGGTCACGATCATGCGTGACAACGGCGCCAACTACGTGCGCATGCGCCTGTGGGTAGACCCGCCGCCCGGTTACAGCGACCTGGCCAGCGACCTGGCCCTGGCCCGCGCCGTCCACGCGGCGGGCATGAAGATCTACCTCGACATCATGTACTCGGACTTCTGGGCCGACCCGAGCCACCAGGACAT
>DATAVV010000328.1:0-33010 GCA_036267555.1 Streptosporangiaceae bacterium
GCTGCGCTCGGCCGTGGTGGCCGCCCGGGTCGCCGCGTCGTCGGCGCGGGCGAGCAGCGCGGCCAGGCCTGGCTGGTCGCTACGGCACTCCACAGCCAGGGCGCCCTGGCCCGGAGCGGGCAGCATCTCGTCGGGCTCGAAGACCTGGGTCACGGCGTCGAGCCGGCCCAGCCGGGCCAGGCCCGCGTAGGCGAGCAAGACGGCGTCGACCTCACCGGAGGTGACCCGGGCCAGCCGGGTGCCCGCGTTGCCGCGGACCGGGACCGGGACCACGTCGGGCCGCAGCAGCAGCAACTGTGCCGCCCGGCGGGGCGACCCGGTGCCGATCTTCGCGCCCGGCGGCAGATCGGCCAGCTTGGCGCCGTCGCGGGCGGCCAGGGCGTCACGGGGGTCGTCGCGGCCCGGCACCGCGGCCATCTCGATGCCGTCCGGCTGCGCGACCGGCAGGTCCTTCAGGGAGTGCACCGCGAGGTCGATGTCCCCGGCCAGCAGGCTCGCCCGCAGGCCGCTGACGAACACCCCGGTCCCGCCGATCTGGGCCAGGTTCGCCCGGCTCACGTCCCCGAACGTGGTGATACCGACCAGTTCCACCGCGCGCCCGGTTCGCTCGGTAATGAGGTCGGCCACGTGCTGCGACTGGATCATGGCCATCGGGCTCTTGCGGGTCCCAAGCCGCAGCGGCGGCTGCGCTCCCGGCGACTCAGGTCGCGGTGCTCCCGGCGAAACAGGTCGCTGTGACGCCGTGGTCACTTGGGCACCTCCTGCTCCGGCCAGTCCGGCGCGACCGCGTCCGCCCGGGTCACCGCCTGCACCGCTTCGGGGTCGAGGTCGAAGAGCACTCGCAGTACCGCCTCGTAGGAATCGCCACCCGGGGAGCCGGCCAGCTCCTTGACTCGCACAGTGGGCGCGTGCAGCAGCTTATCCGCGATCCGCCGCATGGACTGCGCAATCTCGCGACGGGCCCGGGTGTCGAGGCCGCTCATGCGTCCCTCGAGCCGGGCCAGTTCGGCGTCCACCACCTTGGCGGCCTTGGCCCGCAGCGCCACCACGGTCGGGGCGACGCGAGCCGCGCGGTCCGCGGAAACCCGCGCGGCGAGTTCCTCGGCCACGATCCGCCGGACCGCGGCCACGTCTTCGGTGTGGGGCAGGCCCAGGCGCGCAGCGCTGGCGGATGAGCCACCGGGTGCGCCGGCGCCGTCCCCCTGCAATGCCTCGCCCACCGTGCCCAGGCTGATAACGCTCACGCCGTCCAGATCGCCGGCGGCCGGCTCGACGTCGCGCGGCAGCGCGAGGTCCAGCAGGACCAGCGGCCGCCCCGGCTCCCGGGACGCGAGCGCGGCCGTCACCGCGTCCGCGGTGATCACGTGCCCGGGCGCCCCGGTGCAGGAGACGACGAGGTCGGCGGCGGCGATCGCCTCGGGTAGCCGGTCCAGGTCGGCCGTGGCCGCCGCGACCGGCGCCGGGACCCTGGCCGCCAGCCGCTGGGCGCGGGCGGCGGACCGGTTGGCCACGACGATACGCGCGGCGCCCATTCGGGCCGCCGTGATCACCGCCAGCGAGCTCATCGAGCCCGCGCCGACCACCAGCACCGACCACCCGTCCAGAGCGTCGGCCGCCGGCTCGCCCGCCGGGGCCCGGCCGAGATCCTCCGCGGCGGCCGCGAGCCCCACGCTGACCAGGCTGGCTCCGGCCCGGTCGATCCCGGTCTCGGTGTGCGCGCGCTTGCCCGCGCGCAGCGCGGCCGAGCCCAGGTCGGACAGGGCGCGGCCGAGCGTGCCCTGGTCTCCGGCGAGGCGCAGGGCGTGCCGGACCTGGCCGAGTATCTGGCTCTCGCCGGCCACCATCGAGTCGAGCCCGCAGGCCACCGAGAGCAGGTGCTGGACCGCGCGGTCCTCGTAGTGCACGTAAAGGTGCGGGGTCAGTTCGGCCAGCGGCACCCCGGCGTGCCGCGCGAGCAACTCGCTGATCGCGGACACGCCGCCGTGGAACTTGTCCACCTCGGCGTAGACCTCGACCCGGTTGCAACTGCTGACCACGAACGACGCCGCGATATCGGGCGCATGGTAGATGTCGCGCAGCAGCTTGGCCAGCGAGTCACCGGTCAGCGCGGCCCGTTCCAGGGTCGCCACCGGCGCGCTCCTGTGGCTGAGCCCGACCACGAGCACGCTCATGTGACCATCGCCCGCGCCGCGACCCCGGCCGGCGTTTCCCCCGGAACTCTGCTGTCCTTGGCCCTCCGCCGGGGGGGACCGGTGTCGGCCGGGCCCGCGCCGTTGGCCGGCGCCTGCCCGTTGGCCGGCGCTCCCGCGTTGGCCGGCGACTCGCCCAGCGCGACCCGGACCACGGCCCGCCGCTGGGCGTGGAAGGCCAGGATCTGCAGCTCGATCGAGAGGTCGACCTTCCGTACGTCCACCCCGGGCGGCACGCTGAGCACCACCGGCGCGAAGTTCAGGATGCTGGTGATGCCCGCGGCGAGCAGGCGGTCGCAGACCCCCTGAGCGGCCGCGGCCGGAGTGGCGATCACCCCGATCGACACACCGTGCCGGGCGATCACGGCCTCGATCTCGTCGGTGTGCCTGACCACCAGGGTCGCGATCTCGGTGCCCACGGTCAGCGGGTCGGAGTCGAAGATGGCCGAGACCCGGAACCCGCGGGACGCGAAGCCGCCGTAGTTGGCGAGCGCGTGGCCGAGGTTACCGGCGCCGACGATGATCACGGGCCAGTCCTGGGTGAGCCCGAGTTCCCGGGAGACCTGGTACACCAGGTACTCCACGTCGTAGCCGACGCCCCGGGTGCCGTACGAGCCGAGGTGTGACAGGTCCTTGCGTAGCTTCGCGGAGTTCACCCCGGCCGCGGTGGCGAGTTCCTCACTCGACACGGTCGCGATGCCGCGGTCGGCCAGGGCGTACAAGGCCCGCAAGTAGACCGGGAGCCGGTTGACCGTTGCCTCTGGAATACCGTGGTGGCCGTTGTCGGTCGAACTGCGGGACATGCGCGCGCACTCCTGGGGGATTGACGCGGCCTACACCCGGGCCCGCTCGGGGCTCGCGTGTGCTTACTTAGTTGCACGCTACGCCCTTGTGAACGTATGCACAAAGTCAGCAGTTCCGGGACTCGGCACCCTGAACGGTGTTTTGCCGCTGCTTTACCCGTCTGAGGCGTTACCCCGCTGAGGCAACCAGGGCAGCCAGCGTCGCGCGGGCGTTACTGGCCTGAGGCAACCAGGGCGGCCAGGGCCGCGCGCAGCCGCTGCTCGCTGACTCGCCAGAAATCGTGCTGAACGCCGTCGATCAGCGTGACCGGGATCATCTCCCCGTATTCGCGCAGATCGTCCTGCGACCGGGTGATATCCCGCTCCTGCCAGGGAACCCCGAGGTCGGCGGCCACGCGCGCGATCACCGCGCGCGCCTCGTCGCACAGGTGACAGCCCGGCCGGCTGAGCAAGGTGATCGTGTGCGCCGGGCCGTCCCGGCGTCCGCTAGCCAAGGGGGCCGCCGCCGTGGCCGCTCGGCGACCGGGGCCCGTAACCGGGCTGGCCGAACCCGGTGTCGTTGAGCAGGTCGAACCCGGTGTCGGTGAGCAGGTCGGCCACCGACGGCAGCGGCGAGACCTTGGCCTGCTGCAGGCCCAGTTCGATGATGTTGGTGGCGAGCACGAACGGCCGTCGGTCGGACTCGAAGGCGACTACGTACGGCTGCCGCCGGTGGGTCTCGTACGCGGCCCGGTCGCTGTAGACCTCGTACAGGATCCGCTGCATCGGCGCCGACGGCACCGCGTGCACGATGTAGACGAGCGTCCCAGGCTCGTGCGACCTGACCTGCTTGACGACGTTCTTGGTCAGCCGGTCGAAATCCTCCACCCGGTCTTCGAGCAGCGTGTAGATCGCGATCTGGCCGAACAGGTCCTCTTTCGACCCGTGCGCGGCGGGGTCCATGGGCGGCGGCATGGCCGGCAAGGGCACCGGCGGCGGCACCGCCTCCGGGTAGCCCCGGCCGCTTCCGAACCCAGGCTCGCCGGAGTAGTCCGCTACCTCGCTGGGGTAGTCGGGGTCGCTCGGGTACCCCGTTTCCGCGTAATGGCCCTCGTCTTGTTCCTGCTGATCGAACGGGGGTCGCGGAAAGGCCTCAGAATCCTGCTCACCGTAGGCGGGGTAGCCCGTGTCATCGGGCGGCCGGCGCGCGCCGTTGCCGCGGTAGATGCCGAACTCGTCGTCGTCAGCGACCTGGTCGAAGTCCCCGGTCTCGTCGGCCCGGCCGCCCCAGGACTGCGGCCGATCCCACCCGTAGCCGGTGTCGTCGCCGACGCTGGGGGCCTGCCGCAGCGTGCCGAGTTGCAGCCGGTCGAGCCGGGTGCCCGCGAGCCAGGTCGCCCCCGCGGCCAGCAGGCAGAGCGGCGCGAACAGCGAGGCCAGCGGGACCGAAAGCGACAAGAGCGCGGCGATGCCGGGTACCGCGAGCAAGATCGCCCCGGAGCTCGCGGCCCCCACGGCCGGCAGGGCATCCTGCCATCCCGGCTCGCGGCGTATCGTCCGGACGACGACCACCGTGATCGCGACCAGCACCACGATGACCATGGCCGGCGCCAGGACGAACTCGATCAGCTTGTTCGGGACGATCTGGTAGTAAACCGTCGTAGGCGGCCACGCCTTGCTGAACTGCGCGGCGCTGAGCGGGTCGGTGGCGAACACGACCAAGGCCACCACGGCCAGCGCGGACAGGATCAGCCGGGCCGCGAACCTGGCCGTCACGCTCCGGCCGACCACCTCGGCCAGGCCCAGCGCGAGCGCGATCGGCGCGAGAAGCTGACCGCCGATCTCCATGGCCCGGAAGGCGATCGGCCCGAATCCGATGTTGTAGCCGAGGGCCTGCGCGCCGAGCGACACGGTCAGCCCGAACACCGCCACCACCCAGGCGATCAGCGCGGCATTCGGGGCGCGGGCGCTCCGCGAGGCCAGCACGCCCGTGCCCGCCGCCGCGACGAGCGCGCCGACGATCGCGACCACGAAGTGAAAAGACATTGCGACTATGGTGCACGACGCGCGTCAATGTTGCGACCGCTCTGCTGACCAGGGGGATGATAGAAGGCTTGCGGCCGCGCGGCGGCACCCTGGCCGGCGGCCGGCCCGGTAGGCTCAAAAACATGTGGCGGCGGTCGATACGGCTTCCTGGAAACCAGGCGGCGCTGGCCGGTGAGGCCTCGGCGGAAGCCGCCGAGGTCGAGCAGTCGCCGCCGGTGCCCGACCCCGAGGTCGGGGCCTTCTTCGACGTCGACAACACCCTCATGCGCGGGGCCTCGATCTACCATTTCGCCCGCGGGCTGGCCGCCCGCAAGATGTTCGGCCCGCGCGACCTGGCCCGGATGACCTGGGGCCAGATCTCCTTCCGGATGCGCGGCGCCGAGAACTCCGACCATATCGACGCCGCCCGGCAGGCCGCGCTGGCGTTCGTGGCCGGGCACAGCGTGGCGGACATCGTCCGGCTCGGCGAGGAGATCTACGACGACTCCATGGCCGACCGGATCTGGGCGGGCACCAGGGAACTGACCCAGCGCCACCTGCGCGCCGGGCAGCGGGTCTGGCTGGTCACCGCCACGCCGGTGGAACTTGCCGGCATTTTCGCGCGCCGGCTCGGCCTGACCGGAGCGCTCGGCACGGTCGCGGAGACCAAAGACGGCATCTACACCGGGTGCCTGGTCGGCGGGTTGCTGCACGGCGAGGCCAAGGCCGCCGCGATCCAGGCGCTGGCCCGGCGCGAGGGCCTGGACCTGAGCCGGTGCTACGCCTACAGCGACTCGGCCAACGACCTGCCCATGCTGACGTTGGTGGGTCACCCGAACGCGGTCAACCCCGACCTCGGCCTGCGCGCGGAGGCCAAGAGCCACGGCTGGCCGGTCCACGACTTCCGCTCGGGCCGCAAGGTCACGATGATCGCGCTGCCGATCGCGGCGGGTGCCGGGGCCGTAGCCGGCGGAATGGCCGCCGGCGCCGCCGTGCACCGCCGCCGCGCCGCGGGCTAGCCGGCTAGCCCGCCCCCCGGCCAGCCCGGCCAGCCCGCGTCCGGCCCGGCCCGCGTCCCTGCCCGCATCCCCGCCCCGCCCGCGTCCCCGCCCCGCCCGCGTCCTCGCGCCACACAAGCCACATCCGTCACTCACGGCCCGCCGCATCGAACGAGCCGGGCCAAAGCCTGCCGTGGCCCCCTATGAATGTGGCGCCGCCTAACTGAAGGCCGGGCCGCGCTCGGCGAGTAGCTCGTCGAGCTTGTCCTGGATGGTGTCGCGCACGGTGTCCGCGAGTTGCGAGACCGCCTCGTCCGGGCTGGACCCGTTGGGGCTGTCCGGCGGCACCGGCGGGCAGAACTCGATGATCCAGTTGGACGGCAGCGGTATCGCGCCGAGCGGGCCGAGCCACGGGAACAACGGCGTGAGCGGGAAATACGGCAGGCCGAACAGCCGGGCCACCGTCTTGGAGTTCCCGATCATCGGGTAGATCTCCTCGGCCCCGACGATCGCGCACGGGATGATCGGCACGCCGGCACTCTGGGCGGTCATGGCGAAGCCCCCCCGCCCGAAGCGCTGCAGCCGGTACCGGTCCCTGAACGGCTTGCCGGTTCCCTTGAAGCCCTCGGGAAACACGCCCACGAGCTGGCCCGCGGCCAGCAGCGTCGCGGCGCGCCCGGGGTCGGCGGGCACGTGCCCGCTGCGGCGCGCGAGATCAGCCAGGAACGGGATCTCGTCGACCAGGTCGGCGCTGAGCATGCGCAGGTTCCGGTGCGCCGGGTGCTCGTCGAAGATGCCGGTCTGCAGCATCAGCGCGTCGAACGGGAGCACGCCCGAGTGGTTGGCGACGACGAGGGCCGGCCCGGACGCGGGCACGTGCTGCAGGCCGCGCATCTGGACCCGGAACCACGTGCGGTACAGCGGCCGGAGCAGCGGCAACGCCACGTCGTTGTTGAATTCCGGGTCGAAACCGAACTCGTCGGACTGGTTCTCGCCGATCATCCAGCGCCGCACGGAGCCCGCGGCCTCGTCGATCAGCTTCTGCCAGCCCCCGCCGCGCCCAGGTCCGGACTGGCTCATATCGCCTCCCCCAAGAGCGTAGCCGTCCGCGATGCCGGCGCGTTGCGCGGCCTTTCCCGCGCCCCGCGCGGCAGGGCGCAGCTACTTCTTGTTCCTGCGCTGAACGCGCGTCTTCCGCAGCAGTTTGCGGTGCTTCTTCTTGGCCATGCGCTTACGGCGCTTCTTGATGACTGAACCCACGAGTCCACCCTTGCTCTGCGTGACGGGTTACGGGCATGCACGTGCGCACGCCCGGCGCAGGACGCCAGGGCACACGCCAACGTCACAGGTTACCCCCGCATCGGGCGTTCCCGTCATCGGGCCGCCACCCAGCCGCCCCCAGGCGCCGGATGTCTCCCGCCGGTCAGCTGGCTGCGACGAAGGCATCCCGCAGGTACTGGTTGACCGCCTGCTCCGGCACCCGGAAGGAGCGGCCAACCCGGATCGCCTCCAGCTCACCAGAGTGAACAAGGCGGTAGACGGTCATCTTGGACACGCGCATGATCGTGGCGACCTCAGCCACGGTCAGGAACCGGACCTCGCTGAGCGAGGTTGCGTCTGCTGCCATTGATAGCCTCTTCCGGCTTGCTGGGTGCGCCTAGGGAGATTCAGCGCATCAGTCACGCCCGTCTCCAGCGTAAGTCCTGTGCGGAAAAGGGCAACCCCGGCTTGGGGCCACAATTCTGTTATGGCCGGACTGTCAATTTCACTGCAAGTGTCATCCGCCGCCGAGTTCGCGGCCCCGGTCCCTGGCCGCTTCTATGGCCGCCAGGAAGGCCGCTCTGACCCCGTGTTTCTCCAGTTCTCGGATGGCGTTGATGGTCGTGCCCCCGGGCGAAGTCACGGCCTCTCGCAAGATCACCGGGTGCTCACCGGAGTCGCGGAGCATGGTCGCCGCTCCGTACACGGCCTGCTTCACCATCTCCAGCGCGTTGGTCCGCGGCATGCCGAGCAGGATGCCCGCGTCGACCATCGCCTCGACCAGGAAGTAGACGTAAGCGGGCCCGCTGCCGGACAGCGCGGTGGCCGCGTCTTGCTGTGATTCGGGGATCCGCAGCACCTTGCCCACCGGGCGCAGCAGTTCCTCGGCTCGTTTCAGGTGCGCCTCGCCGGCGTGCGATCCCGGCGAGATCACGCTCATCGCCTCGTCCACCAGCACCGGCGTATTCGACATCACCCGGACAACCGGAACGTCCTTCGCCAAACGGTTCTCAATAAACGATGTGGTAATGCCGGCGGCGGCCGAGATGACCAGTTTGCCGGCGGTTACCCGCGGCTCGATCTCGGCCAGCAACGCCGCCATGTCCTGAGGCTTGACCGTGATCACGAGCGTCTGCGCGCGGCCGGCCGCCTCGGCCGCGTCATAGACCTCGACCCCGTAGGCGTCGCGCAGTTGCGTGGCCCGGTCGCTCCGGCGAACCGCGGCCAGCACCCCGGACGGGGCCACCACGCCGGACCGCAGCAGCCCGGACATGAGTGCCTCGCCCATCTTCCCGGCACCCAGTACAGCGATCACGTGCAGGAGACTACCGGGGACGGGGTCCCTTCAGCCGCGCGAGGCCAGGGAGCGGAGGAAAAAGGCCAGGTTGGCGGGCCGTTCGGCGAGTCGCCGGACCAGGTAGCCGTACCAGTCGCTGCCGTAGGGAACGTAGACCCGAACCTGGGCCCCGGCGCCGGCCAGGCGGCGCTGTTCCGCGGACCGGATCCCGTAGAGCATCTGGTACTCGAAACTGCCCGCGTCCCGGCCCGCGGTAGTGGCCGCGGCGCCCGCGATCGCGATCAGCCGGGGGTCGTGGGTGGCCAGCATCGGGTAGCCGGGCCCGTCGATCAGCCGCCGCAGGCACCGGGCGTAACACCGGTCCACCTCGGCCCGGGCCGTGAACGCGACGTCGGCCGCGGCGCTGTAGGCGCCCTTGCACAGCCTGACCCGCGACCCGGCCGTGGCCAGCGCCCGGCAGTCATCGGGACTGCGGCGCAGGTAGGACTGGATCACGCAGCCGAGGTCGGGGAACTCCGGGCGAAGCTGGGCCAGGATCCGCAGGGCGGGCTCGACCCTGGTGTGCTCTTCGGCGTCGACCGTGACCGTGGTGCCGGCCTCGCGGGCGGCCGCGCAGATCCGGGCGATGTTCTCCCGTGCGGTCTTCTCCCCGTGCTCGGCCAGGTCCAGGCCGACCGCGGTCGCCTTGACCGAGACCTCGGCCCGGCCCCCGGCCGACATCCCGGCCGCGCGGAGCCGGCCGAGCAGTCGCACGTACTCCTGCGTCACGGCGGCGGCCTGCTGCGGGTCCACGGTGTCCTCGCCCAGGTAATCCAGGCTGACCAGCAGTCCCTCGTCCAGCAGCCGGCGTGTCACGGCCAGCGCGTCATCGGCGGTGTCGCCCGCGACGAACCGGGCGACCACGCCTCGCGTCACGGGAGCGGTGGTGAGGATCTGGCGGATCCGTCCGCTGGCCGACGCGGCCAGCAGCGCGCGGCGCAGCATGCGATTGACCTCCTGACACAGCCGGAACGACGTTGTTCCGGCCGGCCCTACGCTACTCCGGGCGGTTACTCGCGGGCGCGGGTCAGGCCCGGATGCGGACGGCGCATCGTGACCTTGACGTTCGCCCCGGCGTCCGGTGGGACGATGACCTCCTGGGCGGCGGGCACGCCGCCGGCCAGCAGCGTGGCGTCGACCGGCACGGTCCGCTTGACCAGCGCCAGCGCGATCGGCCCGAGTTCGTAGTGCCGCGCGGCCGACCCCACGAACCCGATCCCGGCGCCGGTCTCAGCGCCGGTCTCAGCGCCGGTCTCGGGGCCGGCCCCGGCGTCGCGGCGCGTGACCGGGTCGCCGTGCGCGGGCAGCCGGTCCTCGCTCCCGTCCAGGTGCAGGAAAACCAGGCGGCGCGGGGGGTGGCCGAGGTTGTGCACCCGCGCCACGGTCTCCTGGCCCCGGTAGCAGCCCTTGTTCAGGTCCACGGCGGTCTCGATCCAGCCCACCTCGTGCGGGATCGTCCGGTGGTCGGTGTCCAGGCCGAACCTCGGCCGCCGCGCCGCGATCCGCAGGGCCTCATACGCCCACGTGCCCGCGAGCACGGCCCCACCCGTCTGCAGCCGGGCGGCGGTGTCCGCCAGCCGTTCCCGCTCGATCAGGAGATTGAGCCCGAACGCGGCAGTCGTGGCCGCCGTGGCCACGTCCGCGGCCAGGTCTGGCGCGGCCGGACCCATGAGCGTGAGCACGGCGTAATCGGCCGTGACGTCGGCGGGTTCGACGCGCAGCATGAACCGCATCGACTCCAGGAACTCCAGCAGCGGGCCGGCGGTGCCCGGTTCGACGTGCGCCCACAGATGCGTGCCGTCGTCGGTCAGCGTGAGGTGGTGCTCCACGTGGCCGTTCGGGCTGAGCACCAGCGCCTCGGCGGTGCGGCCGGGCTCGGTGTGCTCAAGGTCCTGGGTGGTCAGGCTGTGCAGCCACGACAGCCGGTCCGGGCCGGAGATCCGGATCACGCCCCGGTGGGACTGGTCGACCAGGCCCGAGCTCCCGGCCAGGGCGCGCTGTTCGGCGTACGGGTCCCCGTAGTGCGCGGCGACCCCGGTGTCGGGTCCGTCGGCGGGCACAGCCCCGGGCACCGCGAGCAGCGGGCTCGGGGCAGACAGGTGTTCCTCTGGTGCGGACGACATGAAACCAGGCTATGCGCTCGCGTCCGGGAGCCCGCGGCAGTCCCGGCAGGTGCCGAACACCGTGAGGTGCCCGACGTCGGTCTCGAATCCGTGTTCCTCGTCCAGCGCGGTGACCAGGGGCAGTGCGGCCTCCGGGGCCAGTTCGGTGATCCGCCCGCAGTCCCGGCAGACGAGGTGCACATGCTGGGCCTCGGCGGCGAGGTGGTAGCGGGGCGCACCGTGCCCCAGGTGGGTGTGGGTGACCAGGCCGAGTTGCTCGAGCAGTTCGAGGGTGCGGTAGATCGTCGAGACGTTCACGCCCCGGGCTTTCTGGTGCACCTCGGCGAAGATGTCCTCGGGCGACGCGTGGTTGAGTTTGGTCACGGCCTCGAGCACGAGCTGACGCTGGGGGGTAACGCGATAGCCGCTCGCCCGCAGCGCGGCGTCCCACGTCTGCGACATAACCCGAGTCTAATGAGGTTCGCCCGTGGCCGCGCCTGCCCGTGGCGCGCAGAAACGCGCTTGCCTGCACGGCCGGCTCTGACATAGCGTTCTTGCTAACACGGGAAAGGAGGTGGTCCAACAGTATGCATAGATGTCGGACTCGTGAGGTGGCTGTCCGCTAGCCGCCGTCCCGTGTAGCCCCACCTGGCTCAGGTGGGCGCCGCGTAGGCGGCGGATGGCGAATACACGGCAGACACCGGACCCCCGGGCTGATCGGCCTTGTCCAGCCGGTCCCCTTCATTGGGAGACGCCCGGGGGCTCTTTTCTTTGCGCCTCCGGGGCGCTTTACCTGCCCACCTCCCCATCCCCCTTCACTGCGCGGGCCCTTCACCTCGTCACTCGTTCCTCGGTTCCGGGCAAACACCAGCCCCTCTTTCCGCGCCGTCGTCGCTCGTTCCTCGCTCCGGGCGGCTGGGCCCGGCCCACCTCCCCATCCCGCTTCGCTGCGCCCTTGGCTCGCTCGCCTCAGGACAGGGGCGGGAGGGTCCATTGCTGGGCCGTTGTCTGGTTGCAGGGTTCGATGACCAGTTGGGTGTTGTTTGCGGTGCCCGGCGCATCCAGGCACAGCCCAGACTCCGGGTTGAGCATCGCGCCGTCCGGCTCGGCGCGCCACTGCTGGGCCCCGGTTCCGTTGCAGGTGAACAGGTCGACGAGGGTGCCGGCCGTCGTCCCCGAGGAGGTGATGTCCATGCACTTGCCGTTGATCTGCACCATGCCGTCGTTCTCGACCGTCCACTGCTGGGACGTGCCGTTGTTGTTGCAGGTGAAGATGTCGACTTTGTTCTTGTTCGTGGTGCCCGACTGGTAGTCGTCCACGCACTTGCCGGCCACGCCGGAATGGATCTCGCCGGGACCCGACGAGGGGACCGGGTACGGCATCGTCCAGTCCTGCGTGTCCTGGCCGTCGCAATTGTAGATCCACAACTGGGTGCCGTCCGCGGTGTCGCCGTTCGTCACGCCGAGGCACCTGCCCGACAGCGGGTTGAGCAGCGCGCCGTCCGACTGCGGGAGCCACACCTGCGCCGGGGTGTTATTACAGGTCCAGAGGTCGACCGGGTTGTCGTTCGCGGTTCCGCTCTTGGAGTCGTCCAGGCAGTGACCCTGAATCTGAATGGTGCCGTTGGCTTCCACGGTCCAGATCTGCGATGCACTGTTGTCGTTGCACCCGTAAAGGTCGACCTTATTGCCGTTGGTGGTCTTGCCTCCGTTGTCGTCCAGGCACTTCCCGAGCACCCCGTTGAATATCTCGCCGGTGAAGCTGCCGGGATGGCTGAATGCCGTGAGATAGGCCGGGGTGCCCAGGCCGGTGGGACCGTCGTAGCCGGTGCCAGCGGTGCACAGGTAGGCCGGCGAGCAGGCCGGGCTGGCCGTGGTGTTGTTGTTGCCGGTGGTGACGTCGTTGAGTCCGGTGGTGTGTCCGTAGGGGTACGAGGCCGGGAAGGTCCCGCTGGCCGGCAGGCCGGCCAGCGCGTAAGCGCCCGCGACGATCGCGGCCGCGACCGAGGTGCCGCCGATCGCGGCGGGCTGCCAGCCGCCCTCGGCGTAGCTGTCGTAGACCGCTATCCCGGTGGCCGGATCGGCATCGGCCGACACGTCGGCGACCGTGCGCAGCGACCCGCACCCGGTGTCGCCCGCGGGCAGGCCGGACTTCTGCCACGACGGCTCGGTCTCGTACAGCGAGCAGGCCGAGGTGGAGGCGCCGTCGGCGTCGTTCCACACCTGCTCGCACCAGCCCCTGGTGCCGGCCAGCGCGGCGGTGCAGGTACCGGTGCCGGACGGGGTCAGCGTGGTACCGCCGACCGCGGTCACGTCCGGCGACGCCGCCGGGTAGTCCACGCCGGTGGTGCTGTAGCCGCCGTTCCCCGCCGCGGCCGTGATCGCGATTCCGGACTGATCGAAGTAGGCCGTGTCCCAGGTGGGATCGGAGTTGGCCTCGGGCTCGGCGTCGCCGATCGTGATCACCTGCGTGCTGAGGTCGGCGGCGAAGTTCACCCCGGCCCCGATATCGGTGATGGCCGGGGAGTTCACCTCGACCAGCGTGATGTCGCAGTTGGGGCAGATCGCGGAGACCGCGTCCACCTGCGCCGACGTCTGCAGGGCCCAACTCGCGTTCGACGCGGGAGCGGTGCCCGACCCAGAGGTGATCAGCGCCCCGGACTCGCTGATCTCGGTGAAGCAGGCCGGCGCGGACGTCGACAGGGTCTGCGGGCAAGCCGGCAGGCCGTACTGGGTCCGGTAGGCGGCCAGGTCGCTGGCCACGTCGGGGTCGTCGTAGGGCGCGACCACCGCGACCGTGATCCGGGTGCCTTCGCTGGCGGACTGGAACTGGTAGGCCTGCTGCAACTGGGCCGGGCTGTACCCGACCGGGCCGGCCGCCTGGGCCGGCTGCACGGCCCCGGACTGCGCCGCCCCGGACTGCGCGGCCCCGGACTGCGCGGCCCCGGCCCTCACGCCGTCCGCCGGCCCGGTCCGGGGCGCCACCGCTAGCTGACAGGCGGTCATGCCGGGCGCGGGCGGTGACGCGCAGGCGAGCGGGCCGCCCGGGCCCGCGGAACCGGCCGCCGCCACGCCCGCGGAACCGCCGGTCGCGGCCCCGCCGGTCGCGGCCGCCGTCGCCGGGCCGGCCGCGGCCAGCCACCCGGTGGCCAGCGTGGCCGCGATCACCACGGCCGTGAGCGGGCGCCCGCTGCGATGCGAGTGCTGGGTCATCGTCCCTCCCCTTGCCTCCGCCTTGGCAACACCCTGCGCATACAGGAACGCCTGTGAATACAGGTCTGCGGGAGGATCCAGCTCATGGTGTTGTGAGGGAAGTGAATTCCCTGCCGACCAGCCGTGTCAATTGACTAGCCCCGCGACGCTAGTGAAGTGCTAGCGGCTGTGGCCAGGCGCACCAACCCCCTTTCCGAGCCGTCGTCCTGGGCGGTCTGCGGGGCCGGTCGGTTAGGAGGGGAGCGTCCATTGCTGGGTGGCCGCACCGTCGCAGGTGTTGATGACCAGCTGGGTGCCGTTGGCCGTGTTGTTGTCCGGGACGTCCAGGCACAGCCCGGACTCGGGGTTGACCAGCGCTCCGTCGGACTCGGCGCGCCACTGCTGGGCGCCTGTGTTGTTGCAGGCGTACAGGTCGACCTGCGTGCCCGCGGTCGTCCCTGACTTGGTCACGTCCAGGCAGTCGTCATCCTGGATCTGGATCGTGCCGTCGGCCGCGACCGTCCACTGCTGGGATCCCACGTTGCCGTTGCAGCTATAGATGTCGATCTTGTCGCCGCTGGTGGTCCCGCCGCCGTAGTTGTCCAGGCAATCGCCTGAGCTGCCCGAGGTGACCTCGCCAGGACCCGAGACCGGGACCGGATACGGCATAGTCCAGTCCTGCGTGGCAGTTTCGTCGCAGGTGTTGATGTCGAGCTGGGTGCTGTTCGCGGTGCCGCCGTTCGAGACATCGAGGCATTTGCCGGACACCGGGTTGAGCAGGGCCCCGTCCGACTGGGGCTGCCACTGCTGGTTGGCCTGGCCGTCACAGGTCCACAGGTCGACCAGCGTGCCGACCGCCGTGCCGGCGCCCTTCGCGTCCAGGCACTTGCCGTCGATCTGCAGCGTGCTGTTGGCCTCGACGGTCCAGATCTCGGAAGCGGCCACGCCTTCACAGCTATAGATATCGATCTTGTTGCCGTTAGCCGTGTGTTGCCCGTTGTTATCCATGCACTTCTCCAGCACCCCGCTGAAAATCTGTCCGGTGAGAGTGCCGCTATGGCTCAGGCCCAGAGTGAAGGCGGGAGTGCCCAGGCCGGTGGGGCCGTCATAGCCAGTGCCCGCGGTGCACAGGTAGGCCGGGGAGCACGTCGGGTTGGCCGTGGTGGTGTTGGCTCCGGCCGTGATGTCGTTGAACGCGCCGGGATGCGCGTAGGGGAACGAGGCCGGCTGGGTGCCGCTGGCCGGGGCGCCCGCCAGGGCGTAGGCCCCGGCCACGATCGCGGCCGCGACCGAGGTCCCGCCGATCGGCGTGGGCTGCCAGCCGCCCTCGCCGTAACTGTCGTAAACCGCGATCCCGGTCGCCGGATCGGCGTCAGCCGACACATCCGCCACCGTCCGCAGCGACCCGCACCCGGTATCGGCCGCCGGCAGATCCGACTTCTGCCACGACGGCTCGGTCTCATACAGCGAGCAGGCCGACGTGGTCGCCCCGTCCGCGTCATTCCACGCCTGCTCGCACCAGCCGCGCGTTCCCGCCAGCGCCGCCGTGCAACTCCCGGTGCCCGACGGCGTCAGCGTCGTGCCGCCCACCGCGACGACGTCTGGTGACGCCGCCGGGTAATCCACCCCGGATGCGCTGAAACCGCTATCGCCCGCCGCGGCGGTGATCACGACGCCGGGGTCGTCGAAGTAGGCGGTGTCCCAGGTGGGATCGGAGTTGATCTCGGCCTCGGTGGCGCCGATCGTGATCACCCGCGCGCCCGCCTCGGCGGCGAAGTTCACCCCGGCGCCGATGTCAGTGATGGCCGGGGAGCTTACCTCCACCAGCAAGATCTTGCAGTTCGGGCACGTGGCGGAGATCGCGTCGAGCTGGGCCGAGGTCCGCAGGGCCCAGGTGCTGCTCGCGGCCGGGGCCGTCCCCGAGCCCGGGGCGATCAGCGCCCCGGACTCCGAAATCACGGTCAGGCACCGCGGTGCGGTCTTCGCCAGGGTCTGCGGGCACGGCGGGTCGACGGATGCGTACTGGCTGCGGTAGGCGGCCAGGTCGCCGGCCACATCCGGGTCATCGTCGGGAGCGATCACTGCGACCGTCATCTGTGACCCCGCCGTGACCGACGGCAGTTGGTACGCGTCCTCGATCTGCGCCGGGCTGTATCCCACCGGGGTCGAGCCCGACTGGCCCGGCTGCGCCGGCGCGGCCCGGGCGGCGGTCGCCGGGACGCTCACGGCCAGGGCAAGCGCGGTGAGGGCGGCCGCGCCCCGCCGCACCGCGGCCTTGCGATCCATCAGGCTGGCCAGCCCGGTCATCTTCGTCCCCTTGCCTCCGCCTTGGTTACCCGCTGCGGCTGCAGGGCCGCGGGGAGGAACCAGCGTGTGGTGGTGTGAGGCGAAGTGAATTCCCTTCCGGGCAACCGTGTCAATCGGTGCCCGGCCACCGCTAACGAAACGCTAGCGCTGGCTCAGGCCGGGATCGCGGTCTCGGCGGCGGCGCGCTCGGTGGCGTAGGCCTGGAGCAGGCCGTAGAGGGCGAACCGGCCGGGAGCCTGCTCCTCGATGAGATGGGCCCGGGTCAGCTCGATCAGGGCCGCGCGAGCCTGCTTGGGGTCCACTCCGGCCGCCGCCGCGGCCGACGCGGGCGTGATGTCCAGGCTGGGGCTCAGGCCGAGCGTGCGGAACATGGCCGCCGCCGACGGCGTCAGGCATCCGTACGACCAGGACAGTACGGCCCGCAGGTCGGTGGCGGGCTCGCCGGTGGCCAGCGCGTCCAGGCGGGCCGCGCGCAACTCGGACGCGATCCGGGCCAGCGGGACTCCGGGGCGGCCCGAGGCACGGCCGGCCATGACGGCCAGGGCCAGCGGCAACCGCGCGCATAGCCCGATCAGCTCGCGCAGGGCCTCGGGCTCCGCCGACAGCCGCGCGGCTCCGAGGCGGCGGGTCAGCAACTCGGCCGCATCTGCCTCGGTGAGCAGGCCGAGGCTCACCGGATAGGCGCCCTCGGCCACGACCAGCCCGGTGAGCTGATCGCGGCTGGTCACCACCACGACGCAGGCGGCGCTGCCGGGCAGCAACGGCCGGACCTGCTCGGCGTCGCGCGCGTTGTCGAGCAGGACCAGCATGCTGCGGTCGGCCAGCAGGCTCCGGTACAGGGCGGCCTGGGCCTCCAGGCGCGCCGGAAGCTCCGCCGACGGCACGCCGAGCGCACCGAGGAAGCCCCGGATCACCTCCCCGGGCGTGGCCGGGGTCACCCGCGGGCCGTAACCTCGCAGGTTGGCGTAGAGCTGCCCGTCGCGGAAGCGGTTGGCCACCCGGTGCGACCAGTACAAGGCCAGCGCGGTCTTGCCGATCCCGGCGGTCCCGACGACCGTCCAGATCGTCACGGCCCGGCTCGCGCCGGCCGGCTGGTCGAGCTGCCGGGTGAGCGCACTGGTCTCGGCTTGCCGTCCGGTGAAGTGCGCCACGGCGGCGGGTAGCTGGCGCGGGACGACCACGGCGGTGTGCTCGGCGACGGCCGTCCACGGGCCGGCCCGCTCCGGCGGGCTGGTTCCGACCGCGGCCCGCGGGGGCATCCCGCCGGTCCGGGCCAGGTCCAGGGCGGGATCGGCCGCCAGGATCTGACGGTGAAGCTGACACAGCCGCGGTCCGGGCTCCAGGCCCAGGTCCCGGATCAGGGTCCGGCGCGCGTCGCGGTACTGGGCGAGCGCCTCGGTCCCCCGCCCGGACCGGTGCAGCGCGAGCATCAGCAGGGCGCGCGGCCGTTCCCTGAGCGGCTCGGCGGCGACCAGTCGCCCCAGCTCGCCGATGACGGGGACGTGCTCGCCCAGGTGGATATCGGCGTCGATCCTGGTCTCCAGGGCGTCGACGCGCATCTCGTTCAGCCGCGGGCCCTCGGTCAGCGCCAGCAGTTCCGACGGCACGCCCGTGAACGGCTGGCCCCGCCACAGGGCCAGCGCCGTGCGAAGCTGGGCGGCCGCCTGGTCCCAGTCCCCCTGCCGGGCCGCCGCGTGCCCGGCCGCGCAGAGCGCCCCGAAGCGGAGCAGGTCGACCTCGTCGGCGCTGGCGTCGATGAGGTAACCGGGCCGGTGCGTCCGCAGTCGCGCCTGCCCCAGCGGGCCGAGGGCCTGGCGCAGGCGCTTGACGTAGTTCTGCAGGGTTACGCGGGCCGACAGCGGCGGACAGCCATCCCACAGCAGCTCGGCGAGCTCGTCGGCGGGGATGACCTCACCGGCGTGCGCGAGCAGGGCCGCGAGCAAGGTTCGCTGCTTACCGTGCGGTATCGACAGCAGACGGTCATCGGACCGGACGACGAGCGGACCCAGCAGAGAGAACTCCACCCGCGCCTCCTGACAGGCGAACCGCTTGATCGACCCAGGATGACTTGGCAGCGGTCAGCCTAACTCCCGCTCAGCCGAAACTTTATTACCAAAGAGTCAGCATTCAGCAACTAATTTTACGATAACTTTACGTAACGACGAGGCGTACTGCGCGGCGCGGCCGTGCCGTCCCCGCGGGCGGTCGGCTCACCCCACCCGCTTGAGCTGCGCCGAGGCGTGGGCCTGCAGCGGCTGGCCCATTGCCGCCATGTCATACGCGTAGGCCAGGTCGCTTCCGATCAGCCCGTACAGCCTGCGGCCGGCCGTAACCTCCTTGGCGGTCGACGTGCGCACGACGGCATCGGTCGCCATCTCGATCTTCGTGCCGGTCACCTCGCCCAGGTAGATCTCGGTGATCCCGGTCGGGTGCGCGAGCACCACCTCAAGCTGGCCCTCCGGCTGCGGCCGCCAGTACCCGGACTCCACCGCGAGCGGCCGGCCGATCTGCCCCTCGGCATCCAGCAGCCAGGTCCGGCTGGAGTAGATCAGGAACGGCTTGCCGTTGTGGCTGAACGTGATCTCCTGGCCGAAATTGGCGCTCTCGATCGTGGGATAGCCGACCACCCCGGCGCCTTCCCAGCGCCCGAGCAGGAAGCTGAGCGGTGCCAGCGCGGGATGCTGCTCCGCGGGGTCCGCCGGGCTCTCGGTCACTGCGGCCCCACCGCCGGGTCGGTCGCGCGTGCCTCGCCCGCGGACACCGTCGGGCCCGGTGGCCGTTTCTCGCCCGGTGACCCCACCCGGCCGAGCCGGGCCGCCAGGATGCCGCAGAGCCCGGTCACGATCACAAACGCCACGACCAGCACGAGCCAGCTGAACTCGCCCTTCATACCGGGGAGTGTAATTCGCCGGCCCCTCCCGCCGCTGGCGGTACGCGCGTGTCCCGGCCGGCTCGTCCGGGCGCCGGGCCCGCGCCTACCAGTCCCCGGCCAGCAGCGCTTCCGGCCGCCTGGGGCTGCGCGCCTCGATCAGGGCTACGTGGTAGATGGACCGCCAGTGTTTCCCGGTGAGCAGGAACTCGCCCGGCCCCAGCGCCGTGAGGCCGTTGAGGAACGCCTGGTCGTCGCCGCGGTGACGCTCCCTGACCGCCCGGGCGTCGACGATGTCGGTGACCTCGCCGCTGGCGGCGTCGATGCCGGCCAGGTAAGGCCGGGGGGCGACGTTGGCCCAGACGCGTCCGTCCGCCCATTCCAGGTCGTTGATCCCCCGGACGCGCCGGCCGCCGCAGTGCACGACGACCGTCTCCAGCGGGGCCAGCGTCGCCGGGTCACGCCAGACCAGTTCGCTGGTTCCGTCACTGGTCAGCACGTGCGATCGGGTGGCGCATATGCCCCAGCCCTCACGGTTGTAAGGGATGGTTTCCAGGACCGTCATGCCGCGCGGATCCCAGCGCAGGGCCACGCGCTCCTGCCAGGTGAGCTGCCATAGCTGACCGCCCGGCGCCCAGCAGATGCTCTCGGCGAACAACTCCGGTGCTCTCCCACACCGTGCCGTCCGCCGCCGCCAGGCCCTGGGTGAAGCCCCGGCCCGGGTGGGGCAGGCGGCGCAGCACCTTAAGGCGGTGAAACCTCGGCACAGCGCTGGTCCGGTCAGGATCCGTGAGATGACGCCGGCCCGCTGCCCGGCTCGGTCTCGAGCGAGGGCCCGTCCCCGTCGCGATGCCCGTCCCGGTCGCGATGCCCTTCTCCTTCGGGATGCCCGTCTCCTTCGGGATGCCCGCCCGCGCCGGGATGGTCGTTGACGCCGAGCGGATCCGGGTGCGGGGTCACGAGCCAGTTCCCCGGCCCGGACACGGCCAGCGCGGGCTGCGGAACTCCCGGCAGGCCGACCGGCATCCCGATCGGTGTTGCCCGTCCTAGCGGTGCACGAAAGGTACTTGTCTTGAGTATGAGGGCCAGAGTCCCCCAAGCGCCAATGTGTAGGCTGCGAGCATGACTTCCCGCTCACTCGTGGTTAAGGTCACCGCGGGCCAGGAAGACCAGGAACGCTGCAATCAGGCATTCACCGTGGCCGCGACGGGGGTGGCGAGCGGACTGCACGTTTCCCTCTGGCTGACCGGCGAGGCGGCCTGGTTCGCGCTGCCCGAGCGCGCCGAAGACGTGGCACTCCCGCACGCCGCACCACTGGCTCAGTTGCTGGGCAAGATCCTCGCCGAGGGCACGGTGACCGTCTGTTCCCAGTGCGCGTCGCGCCGCGACATCAACGCGGAGGACACGATCCCGGGCATCCGCATCGCCGGAGCCTCGACCTTCCTGGCCGAAGTAATGGCCGACGGCACCCAGGCGCTCGTCTACTAGGCGCCGAGGGCGGCGAAGCGCTCTTCGCGGAGTTGGCGGGCCCAGGCTTCTTCGTCGGGGGCTAGCGGGGGCAGCGGGCCCGCGGCCCAGCTCAGCAGGAGGTCGGCCAGGCCCGGGTTGCGCACGAGCACCGGGCCGTGCAGGTAGGTGCCGACCACCTTGCCCGCGTACGCACCCTCGGTGCCGTCGCCGTTGCCCACCCCCGCGGTGACCTTCGCCAGCGGGCGGATGCCGGGCCCGAGCCTGGTCACGCCCTGGTGGTTCTCGAATCCGGTCAGCCGGGGCACGCCAAGCTCGGGATCGACGTCAGCGACGATCTCGCCCACGCCGCGGCGCTCGCCCCGCCCACTGCGGATGTCCAGGATCCCGAGCCCGGGAACCGGCTCGCCCTCGGAGCCGCCGAACTCCGTCCCGAGTACCTGATACCCGGCGCACACGGCCAGAAGCACGGCCCCGGCCTGCGCCGCGGCGGCCAGCCCGCCGTCGGTGGCCAGCCGCCGCGCGGCGAGGATCTGCGGCAGGTCCTCGCCCCCGCCCATCAGGTAGATGTCGCCGGACCGCGGCACCGGCTCATCGGCGTTCACGCTGATGGCTTCGGCCTCGATGCCGCGCAGGCGGGCGCGGCGCTGAAGCACGAGCAGGTTGCCGCGGTCCCCGTAGGTGCTGAGCAGGTCCGGGTAGACCCAGACCAGGCCCAGGGTGCTGGGCCCGCGACGGCGCCGCCGGCCGGGCCGGGCGGGCTCGGCAGGCTCGGGCCTCGGCTCGGGGGACTCGGGGGCTCGGTGCCGGGGATTTGTCATTGGGACCGTCCCAAGGCCGTGCGGATCTGCTGGAACGCGGTGTAGTTGGCGATCACGTCGAGGGGGCCCGGTGGCACCCGGGCCGCGGCGTCGGCCACGTCGCCGGCCAATTCGAACGCCACCTCATCGGCTTCCAGCCTTACCGCGAGGTCGGTCCGGCGCTCGCCCGTCACGAGTACCTGGCGACCGCGTAGCAGCCGATAATCCACATCCCACAGCCAGGACGTGTCCTTGCCGTCCGGTACTTGCGCGTTGACCGCCAGCAGCACCGGGGTCGGTGCGGGGCGGAGCACGTCGAACGCCTCCAGCCAGCCCGCCGGGTTCTTGGCCAGCAGCAGCCGCAACTGCCGTCCGTCCAGCTCGAGCTGGGTATACCGGCCGGCGACCGAGGTCACCTCGCGCAGCCGGGGCAGGGCCTGGTCCAGGTCGGCGCCGAACTGGTCGGCCACGGCCAGCGCGACCACCGCGTTGGACCGGTTGGCCCGGCCGGGCAGGGTCAGCGACAACTCCCGGACGCGTCCGCCCGCGTCGACGACCGAGTCGCCGTCGAGCACCCAGCGGGCCGCGGGCCGCGTAAAACCGCATTCCCCGCACCGCCAGCCGAGATCGTCGCGGCGCAGGTGGGATCCGCACCGCGGGCAGCACCAGGAGTCCTCGTGCCAGCGCTGGCCAGCGGCGACCCAGGTGACATGCTGCGCCCCGCCCGCGGCCCAGACGATGAGCGGGTCGTCGGCGTTGGCGACCACCTGGGTGTCGGGCGCCTTGGCCAGGGCCTCCCGCCAGCGCCGGGCGATCAGCCAGATCTCGGCCGCCCGGTCCATCTGGTCCCGGCTCAGGTTCAGCAGGGTCACCACCTGCGGGCTGGTCGCGTCGATGATGGCGGGCAGGTACCGCTCGTCCACCTCGAGCACGCCGAACGGGGCGTGGGGGGCCTGGCCGAGCGCCGAGGCGAGCCCGGCCTGCATGTTCGCGCCGAACGCGTTGGACGCGACCTCCTGGCCCAGCGACCCGAGCGCCGCGGTGATCAGCCGGGTGGTCGTGGTCTTCCCGTTCGTCCCGGTCACCAGCACGATCTGGCGGCCGGCCGCGAGCAGCCGCAGCAGGTCGGGTTCCATCCGCAGGCCCACGACGCCGCCGATCACCGAGCCGTCGCCCCGGCCCGACATCCGCGACACCCGTCCCGCGGCACCGGCGACGGTGGTCGCCAGGCGGGCGCGCAGCGGAAGCTTTCCCATGGCCGCCGATGCTATCCGGCGTCGGCGCGGCTCGCTGACGACGGCGATGGCGCCGACGCCGCGACCTGGTCATCGCTGCCGACAATAAACCGCCGGGGCCAGCTCAGCACGGCCTCCAGCCAGCCGACGATGCCCATCTCACCCGCGGCCTGGCGCAACTGCCCGCGGTGGCTGACGCCGATGACCACCGCGGCCAGGTCGTCGGCGAAGCTCTGCTGCTCGTCCTCGCCCAGCAGAACCGACCAGGCCGGATGGCGGTTGCGGGCCAGTTCCATGGAGAGCGGGTGCCGGCGCAGCCCGCTGATGCGCTGCCCGATCCGGGTGCCGGGCCGGTCCGCGAGGCCGTTCAGCACGTAGTCGAGCGGGGGTGCCGGGGCGAACGGGTCCAGCTTGTCTCCGTCGAGCGGGCACACCCGTTCCAGCTCGTGCAGCCACTGCAGCTGCGGGATGACCCAGTCCCGGCCCACCGGGGCACCGGCGCCCGGCGCCCCGTCGAGCAGCCGGAGCGCGGTGGCCGCGGTGGCCGCGGCCAGGCGCTGCGGGTCGTAGAAGGCGCGGACGGCGAGGGCCCGGCCGCGCAGCGACCGGTCCACGGCCGTGGCCAGCAGGCACTCGCGCAGCCGCTGGTCGAGCTCGGCCCACCGGCCGCGCAGCCCGGCCGGCACCACCGGCAGGGCCCGGTTGGTGAGGAACGCGAGCACCAGCGACTCGGTCCAGATCCGCAGCCAGGCGTCCTCGGGCGAGTTCGCGAGCAGGTCGGCCGCGCGCAACTCGAGCAGGCTGCAGGCGCGGCCGGAGATGCACGCCGGGCCGCACGCCGCCGAGCGCCGGGCGCGGATCGGGACCGGCGGGCCGGTCTCCTGGCTGCCGCGGCGGGAGCCGGGCGGGAGCTGGGGCCGCTCCCGGCCGCCGCCGAACGGGACCCTGATCCGCACCGGCCGGTCCATGCCGTCGGCGAACGCCGCGGCCACCCCCGGGCGCAGCGAGACCACCTGCCGGGACTGTGCCTCGTCGAGGTTCATCGCCGCGCCCACGACCAGGCGGTCGTCGGACGCGGGCAGCCGGTGCAGCACCTTGAGCGCGGTGTTCTTCACCACGTCGTCGACCAGCTTGGCCGGGATCTGCTCGACGACGATGATGCCCTCGCCGTAGGCGCGGATCTCCGCGAGCAGGCTCGCGAACAGCTCGACCGCGTGCGCGCCGGCGCCTTCCCGGCTGGCCCGCAGCAGCCGGTGCGCCTCCTCGATGACGATCACGTGCGACAGGCCCTCGGCCGGGTCGGAGCGGGCCCGCATCCGCAGGTGCTCGACGAGCCTGATGATCAGCGTGCCGATGAGGAACGCCTTGTCCTCGTCGTTGGCCACGTCCTCGATGGCCAGCACCACGTTGCGCCGCATCAACTCGGTGATGTCGGCCGGATGCCCGCCTTCGAAGAACCGGCCCGCCGAGCCGGTCCGCAGCGAGCGCAGCCGCACGTCCACGAAGCCGCGCACGTCGGCCTGGAGCTCCCGGCCGTAGCCGACGTCCTCGATCACCTCGAGCGCCGCGTTCTGCAACTGGGCCAGGGTGGGCACGGCCGGGTCGGCGGGCGCGCCCGGGCGGCCGCCCCCGGTCACCGGGTCCCAGCCGCAGCTCTCGTAGACGCGCTGCAGCGCCTGCGAGATGATCTGCGGGAACGGCTCCTTGGCGTCGAAGGCGGCCAGGAACAGCGCGCGCACCATGTCGATGTGCGCCTGCACCGGGTAGCCGGGCTCGGGCTCGAGCGGATTCACCGACAGCGGCACCGCGGCCGGGTCGGAGGGGTTGACCACGGTCACCTGGCTGGTGCCCGCGATCCGGCCGGCCATGGCCGCGTACTCGGACTTGACCGGCTCGATCGCGAGCCACGGGATCCCGGCCACGGTCAGCTGCTCCAGCATGTGGCGCACGGTCTGCGACTTGCCCGAGCCAGTGGCGCCGGTGACGAGCGCGTGCCGGTTCAAGGTGGCGAGCGGGACGCTGAACGTGCCGACGGCACGCTCCTGGCCGTCCAGGATCGCGCCCAGCTCGATGGCGTGCGGTCCCGGGCCTTGCTCGCCGGGCATCGGGCCGGGGCCGAACTTGCTGCTGGTCTCGCTGGTCACGTCGAAGCGGCTGGGGTCGAGCACCCGGACACCCGGCACCTCGCCGCTCGGCAGGCCGGTCAGGGCGGCGAGCGCGCCGGCGGTCGCGGCGAACGGCACCTGCGCGCCGTCGACCGGGTCGGCCACGATGGCCGCGAGCGCGTCCGCCAGGTCCCTGGGCTGCTCGGCGCTGCGCAGCCGGTAGGGGTGCGCGCTCAGGTCGACCGAGCCGACCAGCATCGGGGCGATCAGCCGCAGTTCCTGTTCGCTCGCGGCCCCGGCCAGGACCCGCACGTTCCAGAGTCCGGCCTCCCGGAACGCGTCCAGCTCGGCCAGGCGGCGCTCGGCACGGGCCGCGTCGAACCGGGCGTGCTCCTCGTCGTAGCGCCGCAGCACGTTCAGCTGGGTACGCAGATCGGCGATCTCGTTGTCGATGAGATCCGACGGCTCGGCGACCACCAGCCAGCCGAACGGCCGGGCCATGAGCGTCACGAGCGCCGACTCGAACAGCGTCGCGTCCCTCTCACCCTGGTGGCGCTGGGCGCTCGCGTCCCAGGACGACTGGGCCAGATCCCAGCCGAGCGGCGGAGCCTGACGGCCCGGGCAGGGCGCCCAGACCAGGCGGTCAAGCTCGGCCAGCAGGCCATCGGGCAGCGGCACGCCGCGCGATCCCCACGGGAACAGCAGCTCCTTGGGCTCAAACCAGGACCCCGCCGCCGGGATCCCGCTCAGCTCGACGCTTCCGGTGGGCCGGCCCCGGTCGAACGCGCCTGGGTCGGCCGCCCGGACCGACTCCACGGGGACACCGGGGTCACCGGGACCCAGGTCGATGCCCGCGCTGGGGTCGATGGGCCGGCCCGGCTGGATGACCCGGCTCGGCTCGAGGATTCCGGACGGGTCGGCGAGCTCGCTGCGCGGCTGCGGCCGCTCGTACACCGTGGACGACTGCACCTGGCCGACGTGGAACCGGTCCGGCAGGTTCGGCTCGGGCATCGGCCCCGCGTTGGTGATCAGCTCCAGCGGCGCGCCGCCGCCCCGCGACAGCCATCCGGCCACGAACGGGCGGCGGTGCATCGCGGCGTTCAGCACCGCGGGCAGCACCGAGGCGTAGTCCTGCTCCGCAGATCCCCCGCGACGGCTTCCGGCCATGATGGCCTGGACCCGGTACCACGGGCCGACAGCCCCTCCGCCGATACCAGTCGTCACCCGCATATCGCGTGCATATCAGGCTGCGAGCACGGCTGCCACCGGTTGCGGGGGTTTGGTCGTGGTCGGTACCTGGCGTGATGCTGCGGACATGACCTCCGACGAGGACCGGATGCGCGGCATCCTCGCGTCGTCGCCGTGGCTCATGCGGGTCCTGGCGACCGCGGCTTCGTCCGGGTTGCCGGACGCCTGGGTCGGTGCCGGGGTCCTGCGCGACCTGGTCTGGGGCCGCGACGACCAGGCCACCGAGCAGTTGCGCCGGGCGTGCCCCGGCGTTCCGTGGGAGGCGAAGAACCAGGCGGCGGTGCACACGTGGTACCACGCCAAGTTCGGCGGCGAGCCGGTCGCCGCGCTGGCATCGATCGCCGACGCGGTGCCACCTGGCCCGAGACGGCCACGGCCGCCGCCGGCGGCGGTGCGGCCCCCGGGCAGGACGGCCGGATCGAGGTATGCGCCCCGCTCGGCCTGGCCGATCTGCTGGGTGGTGTCTGGCGGCGCGCGCCGGGTCAGCCTGGACGTTTCGCTGGCCCGGCTCGCACGGCACCAGCCTGCCCGGCGGTGGCCGCGCATCAGGGTTATCCCGCCGTCCTGAACACAGACTGTCGGTAAGTCAATTCGAGCCTTAAAGTATGTCCATGGTTAGCGGAATGCCGTCGGCTGGACACGGAGGCGAGTCAGCGACGCCGGACCACCGGGACGCGTCGGATGCCGCGCCCGAGAGCCGGAACGGGCTGTCCGCGCTGAGTCAGCTGCGCGCCTCCCACCAGGACCGGGACCGGGTCGTCGAGGTGCTGCGGGTGGCCGCGGGCGACGGCCGGCTGACCCCCGACGAGCTTGACCAGCGGCTTGAGGCGGCGCTGACCGCGCGCACCTACGGCGAGCTGGCCGTGCTGACCACGGACCTGCCGGCCGCCCCGGGTGCGGCGGCTCCCCTGGTGGCCGCCGCGCTGACCGCCGAGCCCAAGGACCTGGTCCGCATCGACTGCGGCAGCGGCAGCACCAAACGCGAGGGCCACTGGGTGGTGCCGCACCGGATGGAGGTGCGCGTCACCAGCGGCAGCGTCAAGCTGGACTTCACCGAGGCGGTCATCACCACGCCGACGCTCAAGATCGACGCCGACGTGCACAGCGGCAGCCTGGTGCTGGTGACCTGGCCCGGCATCGAGGTGGACGCCGACGACGTCTCGGTGCGCAGCGGCGACGTGAAGGTGCGTGCGCCGTGGGGGACGGCCGCGCCAGCGCGCCTGCGTGTCGAGGTCACCGGCAAGGTCCGCAGCGGGACGATCAAGGCCCGCCCGCCGCGCTCGCCGCGCCGGACGTTCTGGCAGTGGCTGACGCGCCGGCCCAGGCCGCCCGCGCCCTGGGCCGCGATCGCATCCTGACCGGCGCCCGGGTCAGACGCGCAGGATCAGCCCGTCGCGGGCGGTCTCGAACTCGGCCCGGTGCAGGTGCTCCAGCATGTCGTCGGACATGTGCGTGAGCACGACACGACGGCTAGCGAGTTCGGCGCGGTGCGCGACCAGGTCGGCGTGCCTGAGGTGGAACGGGACCGGCTTGGTCCGGTAGTAGGCCTCGGCGATCAGCAGGTCCGCGCCCGCCGCCACCTTGATCAGCGCGGGGGTCCAGGCGGTGTCCCCGGTGTACCCGATCACGGTCCGGGCCGATCCGCGGCCGAAGGTGAGCCGCAGGGCCAGGGCCGGGGCGCCGCTGGGGTGGTCGGCCGCCCAGGCCGCGGCGTGCACGCCCGCGACCGTGGCCGTTCGACCCGGGGCCAGCTCCGCGATGTCGACCGGGAAGCGCCTGGCCACGGTGGAGGACCCGGGGAACATGCACTCCATAAGCTCGACCAGCCGCTCGGAGATCCCGGGCGGCCCGACCACGGTCAGCGGGACGGTCCGGCCGGCGAACTGAGCGTTCAGGATCAGGAACGGCAACCCGGCAAAATGGTCCCCGTGCAAGTGAGAGACGATGACCGCGGCGATCTCGCCCGGGTCGAGCGCGCAGCGCCGCAGCGCGGTGAGCGACGTGGCGCCGCAGTCGAGCAGCACCGGGGCGGCACCGCCCGGGCCGCGCAGGTGGATGCAGGCCTGGAATCGCCCGCCGCTGCCGAACGCATCGCCCGAGCCGGCGAACGTGACCGTGACCGGGCCGTAGGGGCTCATGGGGACCATTCTGGCCCGCGGGTCGTCGTCACCCACTGGGTGCATCCCGAGGTGGCGCATTACCTGGCGAGCTTCTGCGACCCGGTGCTGCCCGCGGACCGGGAGGTCTGGCCGCGGGCCAAGGTTGCCGAACTGGCCGCGGACGCCCGGGGCTTGATCGTGTGCATGGCGGATCGCGTGGACGAGGCGTTCCTGGCGGGCTGCCCGCGGCTGCGGGTGGTCAGCGCGACGCTCAAGGGCTACGACAGCTTCGACGCGGACGCGTGCGCCCGGCACGGCACGTGGCTGACCGTCCTACCCGACCTGCTCACTGCGCCGACCGCCGAGCTCGCGCTCGGCCTGACCATCGGGATCATGCGGCGGGTGGCCGAGGCCGACCGCCACGTCCGCAGCGGCGCCTTCGCGGGCTGGCGGCCGCGCTTCTACGGCCGCGGCCTGGCCGGCGCGGCCGCGGGCATCGTGGGCATGGGCCAGGTCGGCCAGGCGGCGGCCACGGCGCTGGCGGCACTCGGGGCGCGGATCGTGTACCACGACCCCCGCGCGCTCACCGCGGGCGCCGCGCGGCGGCTGCGGGCCACCCGGCTCGGCCTGAGCGACCTGCTCGCCGGCAGCGACGTGGTCCTGCTGCTGCTCCCGCTGACCGCCGCCACGCACCGCCTGCTGGGCCCGTCCGAACTCGGCCTGATGCGCCCCGGGGCGTTCCTGGTGAACCTGGGCCGCGGGTCGGTCGTGGACGAGGACGCCGTGGCCGGCGCGCTGGAGAACGGCCGGCTCGGCGGCTATGCGGCCGACGTGTTCGCGATGGAGGACTGGGCGCTGCCGGACCGCCCGGCGTCGATCCCGCCGCGGCTGCTGGCCCAGCCGCGGACCCTGTTCACGCCGCATCTCGGCTCGGCCGTGGACGACGTGCGGCGCCAGATGTCGCTCGAAGCGGCCCGGCAGGTGCGGCAGGTGCTCGACGGCCAGCGGCCCGACCACGCGGTGAACGAGCCGGGCCGCTGAGCGAGGGGCGGTCAGTCCGCGACGACCACCGTGTGCTTGCTGGTGAACGGCTGGCCTGCCACCAACTCCGATTCCCGGCCGTCCGGGCCCACCGGCACGTCGCCGACCAGTGTGACCCGGTGCAGGGTGCGCTGCAGGTCGAGGTGCTCGATGTCCCGCGGAGCCAGGTGCGCGGTGGCCCGGTTATCCCAGAACGCCACCGTGCCCGGTTCCCAGCGCAGGCGCGCCGTGTACTCGGGCCGGGTGACCTCGGCGTAGAGCAGGTCCAGGATGGCCTTGCTCTCGCGCGCGGACACGCCCACGATATGGCTGGTGAAGCCCGGGTTGACGAACAGCGCGCGTTCCCCCGTGACCGGGTGGACCCGCACCACCGGGTGAATGGCCACCAGCAGGTTGTCGCTGACCCGGCGGCCGTAGCTGCCGCTGCGCGGCGCGTCAGGGCCGCCGTAACGGTGCTCGGCGCGCAGCGTGGACACGAACGCCGCCACCGGCTCGGAGAGGCCCTGGTAGGCCGCCACCAGGTTGGTCCAGGTGGTGTCGCCGCCGATCTCCGGCACGGTCTCTGCGCGCAGGATCGAGCCCGCGGGCGGGTTCACCGCGGCGGTCACGTCGGTGTGCCAGCCGGTGAAGTAGCTGTACTGCCTGCGGCGGTTCTCCTTCCTGAAGTCCTCGCCGTAGCGCTGCTCGTAGCGCCGCGGGTCCACGGTGAAGATCTCCGGGTAGCTGTCGGGCGGGGCATCGTCGTGCGGGTGCGCGTACGTCAGGTCGCCGAACTGCCGGCCGAACGCGATCTGGGCCGCGTGGTCTAGGTGCTGGTCCTTGAAGAAGATCACCTTGTACCGGTGCAGCGCGCCGCGCAGCGCCGCCACCTGGTCGCCGGACAGCGGCTGGGAGATATCGACCCCGGATATGTCCGCGCCGATATGCCCCGCAACCGGTCGCACGCCGATTACTGTCGCGACGTCCTGAATTTCCTCGATTGCGGTCATGACCTACTCTCTCCTTCGTGTTCTGGCCGCTTGTTAATGCATTTACGACGCGTCGTTAACTATTTTCGGTAGCTTTACCTGCTAGCGCAATATTGCAACTTGTGAAATTAACTCTTTCCGCTCGGGCCATATTCGCGACGGCGTTCGCTGGCTGGTTCCGCGGCGCCGAGCTCGGCGAGCAGGCGGGACCGCAGGGTTGTGAAGCCGTGGTCGCCCCGGTCTCTGGGCCGCGGCAGGGTGACGCGCGTATCGAGCCTGATCTGGCCATCGGCCAGCACCAGGGCCCGGTCGGCCAGCAGGATGGCCTCGTCCACATCGTGGGTGACCAGCAGGACCGCGGGCCGGTGCCGGGCGCACAGATCCTGCAGCAGGGCGTGCATGCGGGTGCGGGTCAGCGCGTCCAGGGCGCCGAACGGCTCGTCCAGCAGCATCAACTGCGGGTCCCTGACCAGCGCCCGGGCCAGGGCCGCGCGCTGAGCCTCACCCCCGGACAGCGTGACCGGCCAGGCCCGGGCCTGGCTGGCCAGCCCCACCTCGGCCAGGGCCTCCAGGCTCTGCCGCCTGAGTTCACCGCGCCAGGATGACCGGTGCTTCGGCGATCCGGGTCCCGGCGAGCCGCCGCCGGGGCGCAGGCCCAGCCCGACGTTGGGCAGCACCCGCAGCCACGGGATCAGCCGGGGTTCCTGGAAGACCACGGCACGCCGCCCGGGAACCAGCACCTCCCCCTCGTACTCCGGATCGAGCCCGCCGAGGATGCGCAGGAACGTGGTCTTACCCGTGCCGCTGCGGCCGAGCAGCGCCACGAACTCGTTCGCGCTGATGGACAGGTTCAGGCGGCGAAGCACGTCCCGGTCGCCGAAGCGGCGGCTGACGTCGCGGACCAGGATCGCGGGCCCGGCAGATGCGCTGGCCATGGTCACCCTCCCGAGAAACCGCGCCGCCAGGCCAGCAGCGTGCGCTCCAGCATCCGCACGGCAGCATCGGCGAGCAGGCCGAGCACGGCGTAGATGGCCAGGCAGAGGAACATGATGTCAATGCGGTCGGTGGACTGGGCCTGGTTGATCAGGTACCCGAGGCCGCTCTGCGCGTTGATCTCCTCGGCCACGACGTCGACGATCCACGCGCCGACCAGCGCGAACCGCAGTCCGACCAGGAATCCGGGCAGTGCGCCCGGCAAGATCACTTTCTGTACCAGGCCCCTGCGGCGCAGCCCGAAAGTCTGGCCGGCCTCGACCAGTTTGAGGTCCACGCCACGGATGGCGGCGTAGGTGCTGACGTACACGGGGAACGTGCAACCCAATGCGATCAGGAAGACCTTCGGCCACTCCCCCACGCCGAACCAGATGATCGCGAGCGGCACCAGGCCGAGGATCGGCACGGCGCGAGCGGCCTGGATGACCGGGTCGAGCAGGTCCTCGCCGACCCAGAAGAGGCCGCAGAGCACGGCCAGAGCCACGCCCGCCGCCACGCCGAGGCCCAGCCCTTCGGCCACCCGCAGCAGCGAGACCAGCAGGTTGGACTGGAGCGCGCCCTGGGCCCACAGGTCGCGCCCGGCTACCAGGACCGCGACCGGCGAAGCCACCTGGACGCTGGTGAACACGCCCGCCGAGCAGACCAGTTGCCACACCGCGAGCGCGGCCAGGGGGCCGGCCACCCGCCGGGCCAGTCGCGGCACCCGCGGATACCGCCGGCGGCGAGCGGGGGCCGGCCGGACCAGGATGATGGCCTGGCCGTCGACCAGGGGCGGGTGAGCCTGCGTTTCCGCGTGCAGCACGTCAGCCACGCTGGGTCACCCCCACCAGGATCGCGTTGTAGCGCTGCGACGCCGCCGGGCTGAACAGCCGGACCACGCTGAACGCGGCGGGCAGGCCACCGCCCGCGGCCATGAGGTTGATCATGCCTTGCAGCGCGGCCTGCACCGAGGCCGTGATGGGCTCGTAGTCCTCGGTCCCGCCCGCGGCCAGGATCAGCTTGGCCGCGGCCGTGGTCTGGTGTTCCACGTCGACGTAGTAGTCCTGCACCCACGCGCTCTGGTGCGTCTTCTCCCAGTTCTCCGCCTTGATCAGGCGTTTGGTGAGATCGTCGATGGCCGCCCGCTTGCCCGGGCTGGCCAGGGCGGCGGTGGTCGCGAGGAGGTAGCCGTAACTAGGCGGGGTCACGTCATCGACGCTGGCCAGGACCTTGGCTCCGGGGTGGCCCTGCTGGTAGTCGACCTTCTGCTCGACGCTGACGACCGACGCGTCGGCCGAACCGGACTCCAGCACCGTGCCGAGTTGCAGGAGGCTGACGTTCACCTGATGCACGTCGCGCTGGGTCAGCCCGGCGGAGCGCAGCGCCCGCAGCGCGAACGCCTGCTCGGCGGTACCTGTGGTGTAGGCGACCGGCTTGCCCCTGAGTTGCGCGATCGCGGTGATGCCCGGCTTGGCCAGCAGGAACTCGCTGGCCCCGATCGCCCGGTCGACCGCGACGGCCACCACAGGCAGTCCCGACCTGGCCGCCAGCGACGCGGGTAGGTCGCCCATCGTGCCCACGTCTATGCGGTGCGCGGCGAACCCGGCGTCCACCAGTGGTCCGCTGTCGAACTCGACGAAGTTGACCTGGTACCGGGCTCCGGCTAGGGCGCCCGACGCGCGCAGCAGGGTCTGCAGTTCCTGCTGCTGGTCGCCGAGGTTCACGATCACGCTGCCGGGCGAACTGTCGGCGGTTGTCTGTCCGGTGGCCGTGCCTGCGCACGCGCTGACCACGGCCAGCGCGCTGCCCAGCGCGACCGCGCGCAGCATTCTCCAGGTGCGTGACATTGTGGCGGTGACCTCCCTATGGGCATGCCGGAATCACGGGCGAGGCAGGCTTTTCTAAAGGCCGTGGTCGGGCCGCACGCCGGATTGGACTTAACAGAGAATCGTTGAACCCGATCTTTTATTAATCATCGATAAGGTTCCCGGCCGACGTCAACATTGCAACTTCTT
>DATAVV010000329.1:0-21197 GCA_036267555.1 Streptosporangiaceae bacterium
GCGGGTGGGCCTGCTGGCCATGGGCGACGGCAGCGCCCGGCGCAGCCGGCGCGCTCCCGGCCAGCTCGACGAGCGGGCCGCGGGGTTCGACGCCGAAGCCGAGCGGGCGCTGCGCCGGGGCGACACCGGCGCCCTGGGGAATGGTGTTGACCGTGATGCCGCGGGCGGCGAGTTCGACCGCGAGGGCCTTGGTCAGGCCGATCACGCCGCCCTTGGACGCCACGTAGTGGGCCATGTTGGGCGCGCCGGACTGCGCGCTGGAGGACGAGATCGTGACCACCCGGCCCCACCCGGCGGCGAGCATGTCCGGCAGCACGGCCTGGATGCAGGTGAACGTGCCGGTGAGGTTCACCGCCAGCAGGCGGTCCCAGTCCTGCCGATCCCGGACGCGGCGCCGGTCACCACGGCGGTGCGCCCGGTCGCCGGGGCGTCAGTCGCGGGGCTGTTCATCAGGCGACCGGGGCGTACTCGAGGTGCAGGGCGCCGACGCCGCGCAGGATGTAGGTGGGGTCGTAGGCGAACCGGCGCGCGCCGGCCGGGCCGTGGCCGGCCTCGGAGATCCTGATGTCGGCCATGCGGTCCAGCAGCCGTTCCAGGCTGACCCGGGCCTCGACGCGGGCCAGGGGGCCGCCGGGGCAGGAGTGGACGCCGCGGCCGAACGCCAGGTGCTCGCGGACGTTCGGGCGGTCGACCTGGAACTCGCCGGGCCGGTCGAACTGGCCGGGATCCCGGTTGGCCGCGCCGTTGACCAGCATGAGCGTGCTGCCGGCCGGGATCGGGACCCCGCCCAGCACGGTCGAGGCGCGCACGAGCCGGAAATCGGTCTTGACCGGGCTCTCGATCCGGAGGGTCTCCTCGATGAACGCCGGGATCCGGTCGCGCTCGTCGCGCAGCAGCCGCTGCAGATCCGGACGCTCGGCCAGGATCATCAGCGCGGCGCCCAGCAGGCGCGCGGTGGTCTCCTGGCCGGCCGCGAACAAGAACGTGGCCAGGCGCACCACGTCGATGACCTCGGGCGCGGACCCGTCCGGGAACGTGGCGCTGGCCAGTGCGGTCAGGACGTCGTCGCGCGGTGCCTGCCGCCGCTCCTCGATGTAGGTGCTGAACCGTTCCTCCAGGAACTCCAGCGCGTTGCCGGCCATGGCCTGGCCCGCGTCCATCGCCCCGGGACGCTGCGCGCCCAGCCGCACCCGGAACGTGTGCCGGTCCTCCTCCGGCACGCCCAGCAGGTCGGCGATGACCAGCAGCGCGAACGGCTTGGCGTACTCGGAGAGCAACTCGACCCGGCCCTGGGCCAGGAACTCGTCGATCTGCCGGTCGGCCAGCCGCCACATGAATTCCTCGTTCTCCTTCAGGCGCCGCGGCGTCAGCAGCCGTTTCAGCAACTCGCGGTGCGCGGTGTGCTGGGGCGGGTCGAACGTCACCAGGTGCTCGTTCATCGGCATCTGCGCGCGGTGCTGGTCGATCTGCGCGCTGATGTCGTCGCCTTCGGGCTGGAACGGGATGCCGGGGAACGGTCCCATCACGGCGTTGCAGGACGAGAACGTCTGGTGGTCGCGGTAGACCTCGACGGCCTCGTTGTAGCCGGTCACCGCCACCACCCCGTGGTGCTGCTCCCGGTACACCGGGCAGTGCGACCGCAGGAACTCGAAGTACGGGTAGGGGTCGGGGATCAGGGACTCGTCGGTGAAGAAGTCGATCTCATCGAAGCTGGGCACGTGCCGACCTCCTCTGACCAGGCGCGCAACCAGTGCCGCCTGCCGCGACCGGGTGACTGGGGCCGGCCGGGACGCCCTCGTCCCGCCGAGGATGCTGTACGTTTGTACAGCATTGCTGGACACATGCTTAGCATGGGCGAATCGGAGCGTCAAGGGCGGCGCGAGCCGGGCGCTACGCTGGCGGCAGGGGGTGGATCCGGGCTGGACCCGGATGCTCACACGGTTGGAGTGATGTGGTGGCCTCGCCGCGCAGGCTCGGCGCGCCGGACGCGAAGAACCGCACCGTTCTCATTGACGCGGCCGAGCAGTTGATGCTCGAAGAGGGTTACGCCGCGGTGACGGCGCGCCGCGTCGCGGCCAAGGCCGGGCTCAAGCACCAGCTTGTCCACTACTACTTCCGCGCCATGGACGACCTGTTCCTGGCCGTGTTCCGGCGCCGCGCCGAGCAGGGACTGGAACGCCAGGCCCAGGCCCTGGCCTCGGGTCAGCCGCTGCGGGCGCTGTGGCAGCACAGCACCGACACCAGGGACACCACGCTGGTCATGGAGTTCATGGGCCTGGCCAACACCCGCGAGGCGATCAGATCGGAGATCGCCCGCTACGCGGAGCGGTCGCGCGTCGCGCAGGCCGAGACCCTGGCCCGGCTCTTCGCCGAGGGCAGGCTGACCTCGGACGCATGCTCGCCCGAGGTCCTGACGGTGCTGCTGACCAGCGTCTCGCGCGTCATGATCATGGAACAGGCGCTCGGCATGACCGTCGGCCATGCCGAGACAGCCGCGTTCGTCGAGCGGTGGCTACGGCGCCTCGAGGGCGGGCCGTAGTTCCTCAGGATCCGTTCTGCGCGCCGCGTCCGATGGCCAGCCCGCTGTCGCTGTCGAAGAACTGCAGGTTGGACGTGTCGACCGCGAGATCGATGGGCTGGCCCGACCGGACCTTGCTGCGCGCCGCGACGCGCGCGGTCCACAGCGACTTGCCGCCCTCGAGCGGGATGGCCTCGTCTTCGCCGTCCCCGGCGATGGCCTGGGTGATGCTGGCGTGCTGGACCTGCGGGGCCTCGATGCTGAACAGCACGTGGATCTCGCTGCCGAGGTCCTCGGTCACGCCCGCCGTGACCGGCATCCGGGCCCAGCCCGCGTCGGCCAGGGTGGCGTCCTCGAAGTCCGACGGCCTGATGCCCAGGATGAGCTCGCGCCCGAAGTAGTCGTCGAGGCCGGGCCGTCCGGTGAGCAGGCTGTCGGGCACGGCCAGCCGGTGGCCGGCGAACGTGACGGCCGGGCCGTCGTCGCGCACCAGTTCCGCGGTGACGAAGTTCATGGCCGGGGACCCGATGAAGCCGGCCACGAACAGGTTCACCGGCGAGTTGAAAAGCACCTGCGGCGTGTCGGCCTGCTGCAGCTTGCCGTCCCGCAGCACGCACACGCGCTGGCCGAGCGTCATGGCCTCCACCTGGTCGTGGGTCACGTACACCGTGGTCACGCCCAGCCGGTCGTGCAGTTGCGACAGCGAGGCGCGCATGGACACGCGCAGCTTGGCGTCCAGGTTGGACAGCGGCTCGTCCATCAGGAACGCCTGCGGCTCGCGGACGATGGCCCGGCCCATCGCGACCCGCTGGCGCTGGCCGCCGGACAGCGCGGCCGGCTTGCGCTTGAGGTAGTCGTCCAGGCCGAGCATCTTGGCCACGTCGGTGACCCGGCGCTTGATCTCGTCCTTCGGCGTCTTGCGCTGCTGCAGCCCGAACGCCAGGTTCTGCTCTACGGTCATGTGCGGGTAGAGCGCGTAGTTCTGGAACACCATCGCTATGTCCCGGTCCTTGGGCGGCAGGTCGTTGACGACCCGGCCGCCGATCGAGATCGTCCCGGAGGAGATCTCATCCAGGCCCGCGATCGACCGCAGCGCGGTCGACTTGCCGCACCCGGACGGCCCCACGAGCACCATGAACTCGCCGTCGGCGATGTCGAGGCTGAGCCCGTCCACCGCCCGGACCCCGCCGGGAAAGACCTTGTCCACCTGGTCCAGAACGATCTGCGCCATCCGCTGCTCCGTCCTGCTGTTGGGCCAGCGCCCCAGCCTGCGACGGGCGCCTCTGGCCGGAGCGTATCGACTTGTTGCCTGCCCGTTAAGAATCCGGGCATTCATGTTACGAGAGCGTAAACGCCGATACCAGGCCGTTATAGTCGTGCTCCCGCGCTAACGTAGCCCGGTGGAGGAGATCAACAGGACGATCGTCTCGCTGCTGGCCCGGGACGGCCGGATGAGCTTCACCGAGCTGGCCAAGCGCACCGGGCTGTCGGTCTCGGCCGCCCAGCAGCGGGTGCGGCGGCTGGAGCGGCGCGGCGTGATCAAGGGCTACGCGGCCCGCATCAACCCCGACGACGCCGGGCTGCCGCTGACCGCGTTCATCTCCATCAAGCCGTTCGACCCCTCGGCGCCGGACGACGCGCCGGACCGGCTCGCCCACCTGACGGCCATCGAGGCCTGCCACAGCGTGGCGGGGGAGGAGAACTACATACTCAAGGTTCGGGTGGCCTCGCCCGCTGAGCTGGAGGACCTGCTCCAGGAGATCCGCTCCGCGGCCAGCGTCTCCACCCGCACCACGATCGTCCTCAGCACCCCTTACGAGAACCGCCCCCCCGACCTCTGAACCGGGGCGCCGAACGGGGCAGCGGGGTTCGCCGCTTACCCGCGCCGAGGCTCAGTCCCCGGGGTAGAGCCCGGCGAGCAGTTCGCAGGCGCGCTCGAACGCCGCGGGCGTGAGGATGTCCGGCGCGATGAACTGGCAGATCTGCAGCCCGATCAGCAGCGCGTGGCCGATGGCCCAGGCATCCACGGGGGTGGTCCCGGGACGCGGCTGCTCGTCGTCGTCCGCGCCAGCCGCTCGAGTCGCCGCTCGAGGTCGGCGCTGTACCGCCGCAGGGCGCCGGGGCTGCGCTGCAGGGCCGCGACGAACTCGAGGCTCACCGCCAGCCCGGCCTGGTCCGTGGTGACCTCGTCCACGGCCATGGCCCGGCCGAACTCGGCCAGCCGCTCGCGCAGCGGCCGGGACCGGTCGTTCAGCAGGGTCCCGTAGTCCGGCGTCGGCGGCCTGGTCCGCAGCCCGCTCGGGTCCTGGGCGACGTCGAGTCACGCCACGGTGTCGAGCATCCTGCGGGACCGGCGGTTCAGTTCCGCGCCTGTGCACCGGCGCGGGCACCGGCCGCCGGACTACCCGGCCGGCGATCCTCGCGCCGGGCTTCCCGCCGCCGACATGCTCACGATGGACCCGCCCGACCACACGCGCCTGCGGCGGCTGGTGTCCAGCGCGTTCACCCCGAGGGCGATCGCCGGCCTGGAACCGTGGATCCGTGACCTCACCGGCCGGCTCCTGGCGCCGGCCGACGCCGCAGCGGGCTTTGACCTCATCGACACCCTGGCCTTCCCGCTGCCCATCGCGGTGATCTGTCATCTTCTCGGGATCCCGGCGCAGGACCAGGCCCGCTTCCGGGTCTGGGGCCACGACGTCGCCGCCACCCTCGACCCCGAATTGTCTTCGGGCGCCGAGAGCCAGACGCGCGCGTCGGAACTGGCCCTGACCGTCTACCTGCGGGACCTGGTGGCCAAGCGTCGCGCCGATCCCGATGACAGCCGGACGCCTCGCGGCACCTGGCGTTCTCGCTCGGCATGCACCACTGCCTCGGCGCCGCTCCTCGTCCTGCGCGGTTACGAGCGCGTCCCCGTCCGCGCCCCGCACCGTCGACGGCCTGAGTGAAGGGAGGCAGGGAAAGCGGCAGAACGCGCGTCAGGACGGGGGGTCTAGCAGGCCGACAAACCCGGCCCATTCCCGGCCGACCGGGCTGGTCCGCAGCCGTGCGAGATCGGGGTCGGTTCGCAGCCAGTCCGGGTCGAGAGCGTGCTGCGGATGGCGGAAAAGGACTCCGAGCTCGCGTATGGCCGCCCGGGCACAGGAATCCTGCCACCTCGGCTTGTCGGTGAATTCGTCGGGAACGCACTCGGGCGGCAGGCCGATGGCCAGCGAGAGAAAACAGGCGGCGTTGAACAGGGCCAGCCATCCGGAGTTCCGGCGGCCGCGCCGGGCGCGGCCGAGCGTCGGGATGTAGGAGAGGTCGTCCATGCTGCCCGGAGGCGGCTGATCGCCGGAGCGCGAATCCGGCGTGCTGAGCCAGTCCGGGCGCAGCAGCCGGACGCAGGCGGGCCCGGTGCCGCGGTGCAGAATCTCACCGGCCAGGCGCCCGATGAGCTCTGTTGCCTGCAGCTTCAGCTCCCCGGCCTTCTGCTGCTCGGATTTTTGCGGCCCGGATCCGGGGCAACGGCTGGCCGGGACCTGCCCTTCACCGCGGTCTCTCAGGCTCTCGGGTAGTTCGTTGAGCAGCGTGGAGAGGTCGGCCAGCAGTTCGGAGATCGCCACCGCGTTGAGGTACAAGGACCGCTTGCTGATGCCGCCGCGCCGCCGGATGCTCAGCCAGGAGCCCCAGTAATTGCGCTCGCCGGGGTTCCAGCGGCGCGGGGCGCAGCTACGCAGCCAGGCCATGAGCAGGACCGACGGACTGAGCTGCCTCCTGATGTCGCGCAGCGGCCGGTGCAGCTCGGCCAGGGTCACGTGACCCTCGATGCTCTTGTGGGCGTTGCCGAGCCGGTAGGCGGTCTCGATGTGCTCGGGCCACAGGGCACGGCTCTTCTTGTAGATCGCCACAGCGGCCTCGTGCTCGTTGTCCCGTTCGAGCAGGGCGGCCCGGTGGAGCTGGACAAGCATGTTCGCCGGCTCCAGGCGCGCGGCCTGGTGAAAGTAATCTAGTGCGGTCTTGTACTCCCGGGCGGATGAGGCGATCTCGGCGCGGCGCTGATGGTCCAGCCCCCGCCGGTAGGCGCGGTATCCGTTGACGTCCAGGCTCCAGCGCTCCCATCGGGGCGTCTGCCGCAGGATCCTCGGCTGGCTGCGCAGGAACGTGATGCAGAAGCATCCCGCGGTCTCGATCAGGTCGTCCAGCGTGTCCTCGGTGAAGGAACGCGACGCGACGAGGCGGTCGGTTGGCGTACGAGTGATCCGGACCGTGGCCCGCAGGCCGGTACCTGCGATCAGCCGCCGGGGCCACGTCACGTCGACCCGGTAGGCGGGTTCCCGGGCGAACGCCAGGCGGAACAGGGCCGCGCTCGGCTCGGCCGCCTCGGCAGGCAGCCGGGGCGCGGCGGGGCCGCCGGCTCCGGGGGCCATGACGTAGCTGCCGTGGCCGTCCGCGGCGAGGTAGTCGAGCAGCCGCGCATCGAGAGCGCCGTGATCCTCGCCGTCCTCCTGCTCGGCCTTGCCGTACTCCACCTGGATGACGAGCGGGCGCCTGCCGCGCTGCCGGAAGAGGTACCGCAGCGATGACGCCGCACGGGTGACCGCGATGAACAGGATGAGCAGGACCAGCAGCAAGAGCGGGACGGTCAGCGCGTCGCCCAGCGACCTGAACGCCTGGCTGACAATGCTGCTGAACGTCATGGACGCGGCCCTTCGCCGGAGGCTCGTTCCCCGAGCCCGATTCGACAGTGGCACCACGGCTGGCGCCGCGATACGCGGCAGGCCCACGGTTAGCCCACGGTTGCGGCTAGTGGCCGGCGTTTGGTGTGCCGAGCGCGGCGAGCAGTTCCTGCGCCGCGGCGATGCCCGCGCGGTAGCCGACGGCCCGGTAGCAGGACAATGCCTGCCGGGCGAGATCAGCCGCGCCAGGATCGCCGCCGTGCGCGGCTAGCTCGGCCATCGCACGCAGCGCGGCCGCCGCGTTCCACTGATCCTCCATGGTCCTGGCCGCGGCCAGGACCTGGGCGAGCAACTCGCTCGCGCCGGCGGCATCCTGCTGGGCCGCCCGGGCCTGGGCCAGAGCCAGCAGGGCCTCGTTGCCGCCGATCGGGTTGCGCAGCTCCGCGAACATGGCCCGGCTCTCCTCGGCCAGCGCGGCCGCGGCGGCCGGCTGTCCCGAGGCGCTGGCCAGGCTCGCCTGCCCCAGCAGCGTGTACGCGGCGCCGGTCTCGTCGCCGTGCTCCCGGAACGTGGCGAGAGCGGCCGCGAATGCCTGCGCGGCCTCGGCGTGCCGCCCCCGGGCGACGAGCAGCGTGCCGAGGTTGCTCATCTGGGCGGCCAGGCCGAGGTCGTCGCCACAGGCCCGGAAGCAGGCGTTTGCCTCCTGGTAGAGGCGCTCGGCATCGCCCGGATCCCCGTGATACTGCTCGATGAGCGCCAGGTTTCCGAGCGCGGAGGCGACACCCCGCATGTCCCCCGCCTCCTGCCTCAGCTCGCGCGCCCGGCGATAGCAGGCCCGCGGCAGCTGCGGATCGCTGTGCAGGTACTGCGATGTGGCTCCCCGGCCGTTCAGGGCCCGGGCGAGAAAATGGGCCTGCGTGTCGTCGGCCGGCCGGAGCCTGCCCGCTTCGAGGGCCAGGCCGAGCCAGCGGTCGCCCTCGGCGAGATGCCCGCGGTCATACCAGAACCGCCACATCGCCCCGGCGATACGGACAGCCGTCCACTGGTCGCCGTCGCGCAGGGCCCGCGCCAGCGCGGCACGGGCATCGTCGTGGACGGACTCGACCGCGTCCAGCCAGGAAGGCCGGTCAGGACCGCTCGGTCCGGTCCAGTCGGTCTCGATGACCCCGATCACGTAGGAGGTGTGCCGGGCCTCGGTGGCCGCCGTCTGGCCTTCGGCGGCCAGGCCCGCCGCCGCGAATTCCTGCACGGTCTCATACATCCGGAGCCGGTCCCCGGGCAGCGCGACGACCAGATGGCGGGCGGTAAGCGCGCCGAGGCCCGGGAGCACCGAGCCCGGGCCGAGATCGCCGGCGACATGCTCGGCCGCTTCCCTGGTCCAGTCGGAGGGAAAGACCGAGAGCCGGTGCAACAGCCGCTGCAAGGCGGCGCCGAGCAGGTCGTGGCTCCACGCGATGGTTGCGCTCAGCGTCCGCTGGCGCGCTGGCGCATCGCGCGGCCCGTCGGTCAGCACGTCCAGCGCGAGGTGGTCACCGAGGCGCTCCGCGATGACCCGGACCGGCATCGTCCGGGTCTGGGCCGCCGCCAGTTCAACAGCCAGCGGCATCCCGTCCAGGTGCTGGCATATAGCCGCGACCGCTGGCGCGTCAGCGTCAGTCAGTTCCCAGCCCTGAATGGCTCCGGCATGCCAGGCGAAAAGCTCCACGGCGGCCACGGGCGCGATATCGGCCGCCGTTCTTTCGTCGCCCCCCGGGACGGCGAGCGGCGGCACCTCGAACTCGTGCTCGCCTCGCACGCGCAAGGGCTCACGGCTGGTGGCAAGCACCGACACGCCCGGGCACCTGGCGACCAGCACGCTCACCACCGGAGCGGCCTCAAGCAGATGCTCAAAATTATCGAGGAGTAAAAGAATCCGCCGGTCCCCGATGTAGGAAGCAAGCGCTTCTGCGTCCCGCACTCTTTTCGCGCCTAACGCGTGGCCGATATGCGTGGCGATCTGATGCGGATCGCTGAGCACAGCCAGATCTACGTCGTGGCCTCCGCCGGGAAACGCGCCCGCGGCGAGATGCGCCGCCGCGGCGGCCAGTCGTGTCTTCCCGACGCCGCCGGGGCCGGTGAGGGTCACGATCCGCGTTCCTGGCCGGCCCAGCATCGCCGTGGTCTGCTGGACCAGGCGGGCCCGCCCGATGAGGGGCGTCGGCGGAATAATCAACTGCCGGAAGCGGAACATGGTGGCCGGCTCGCCCGCATTGCGGCCCGCCCGTTCGAATCGCTCCCGTTCGCCGGCGGTCAGGTTGAGTGTGTCCGCCAGAGCCTGGATCGTGTCGTTTCGGGCACTTATGTGCAAGCCGCGTTCCTGATCGCTGATCTGCCGTTCCGATATGCCCGATATCTCGGCCAGCCGTCGCTGGCTCAGCCCAGCCCGCGTGCGCGCCTTCTTCAGCAGAACGCCAAAGGTGCCGGCTTCCCCCAGCATTTCTCCAGGTAATCCTGACATAAGGCACCCCGCCCCTTGCGCCCAATGCTCCCCAGTCCGATTCCTAAATTACCGCACGAATCGACACTCAAGGGTGCGCTGCCGCCCGACTAAGGCCACAGCCGGGCAAACGGGCGATTGCGAGCCGCCAGGACCTGCGCCAATACGCCCGCTACGAGGCGACGGCGAAGACCCGCAGGCGCCCGTGGCCGCCGATGGCGACGCTGCCGGCGGCGATCATGGCGGTGCCGTGGTGGACGTCGGCCGCCGTGGCCAGTTCGTCGGCCCGCGATGCGACGACGGTCGCGCCGCGCAGCAGCGCGTGGTCGAGCAGGGCGGTGTAGGAGCGGCCGTCACCGGCCGGGGGAGCGGCCAGCACCACGTCCTTCTCGCCGATGCCGGCGTCGGCCTCCAGGCGCAGCAGCATGGCCGACATGTCCTGATGGCTGACCGGCTCCGGGGCGAGGACGCCCTCGGGGGTGCGCGCGTACGGCAGCAGGGCCGGGTCGCCCGGGCGGCCCGCGGCCGGCCGCAGCGTTCCCGCCTGCAGCAGCGCCCCGAAACCGATCGCGCCGGGGGCATCGCCGAACGAGATCACCTGCCGCACCCAGGACCGGTCGGCGGCGGCCAGCGCGGCCGCGGCGAGCGGCGGCGCGGTCAGCAGCATGCGCGCGCCGCAGTCCGCGAGCTGGCCGGCCATCTCGGGCACGGTCAGCCCGGGCGCGACCGGCGAAGGCACGCCCCCCGCGGCCCGGATCGCGTGCGTGGCCAGCACGTAGCTGGCGGCGTCCGGGACGTAGACGCCGACGACGTCGCGGGGCTGCAGCCCGCGCCAGGCAAGCCCGGCCGCGGCCGCCTGCACGGTCGCGGCCAGGTCGGCGTAACCGCACGGGGGATCGGCGGTGCCGCCGACGAGAGCCCGGTGCTCCCCCCGGGCCGGGGCCACCGCCAGCAATTGCTGGGTGACCGTGACTTCGCCGAGCGGCGCGTCTGTGCCCATCGTCATCAGCTGGCCACCTCCGGTTAGCCTCACGCTGAACCCCCTCGATGCCCAGACGTTATGGCCGTGTGGTCGGCGGCCGCATCGTCAGGACTATGTAGTCGGGTATGTAGCCGCCGCTGGCCGCGGCGGCTGGTGAAAACGCAGCGGACCCCGGGGCACCCGCCCCGGGCCCGCTGCGGAAGCACTTGCGGTGGCCGGCCACCCCCCTCCGGGTGGCCGGATCATCCGCTAGGCCCCTGTTTACGCTCCGGGAATGACGTTAGGTGAGGTCCGGGCCGTGCACATGCCCTGAATTGGCCATCTCGATGTGCATATCGCGTCCTGGCGCGTGTGTACGGACGCCGCGACCGTATGTAGCCCGCCCCCGGGCATGTGCATACCCGCCCGCCAGCCCGAGGACGGGCGCGGGAAGCCGGCATGACCGCCGGCCCATCGGCTCGGGGGCGGGGTGGTGGTCAAGCGCAGACGGTCAGGATCTCCATCGCGGCTGGGCCGTGTGCGTGCTGACCGGCGCTCCGCAGTGGCCGCAGCGGTCCAGGCCGGGCGTGTTCATGGTCGTGCCGTAGCTGCACTGAGCGCGAGGGCGCACGGGCTCGGCCGTGACCGGCCGGTAGCGGGCCATCGCGTCTTTCCCCGCTTTCTGGTCAGCGCCGAACATCTGAGAGACCTGGCGCGGGGACTTCCCGGCGGCCTCGCCAGCGGCCTGTACCTCTTTGAGCGCGGCCCCGAGGATGCGGCCAGCGCTGAAGCTGACGAGTTTCCCGTCGCCCTGCGCCTGCATGGCGGCGAGGATCCGCGTGGCTGAGTGCCCGGCTTCCTTGCCAGCTGTGATGGTGGCGCGCTCTTGGTCGGTGCGGTCGGTGCGGTCGGCGGCGGTCATTTTGGCTCACAGGCCTTGACCGAGCGCATGCTTCGCATGGCTGGCCTTTCGTGGGGGGGAGGTCACCCGACCTCCAAGATCAATTTACTGCAACCTGTGCCAATTATGAAGGTTTCCTCAGTTAACTGGCGATTATTGAAGTTTTTATCCGGGGCCATTGCAATTACGCTGCACGCCGTGGCCGCCTGCTGCTTCGGCGTGCCCCTGGTCAGCGGGGATTTCGTTGAGCCGGACTTGACAGACTCTGGAGCAGATCTTCGGTCTGCGGTCAGCGACTGGTCAGTTCGCGGTCGCATCCTGGGGCCATGGAGGCTGCATCGGCGCCGGCGCGGTTGCTGGTCGTAGACGACGAGGCGACGATCCTGGAGTTGCTGTCGGGTTCGCTGCGCCTCGCGGGGTTCGAGGTGATGACGGCGGCCAGCGGCGCCGAGGCCGTGCGTGCCGCCGCGTCGGGCCGGCCGGATCTGGTTCTGCTCGACGTGATGCTGCCGGACGGTGACGGGTTCGACGCGCTTCGGCGGATACGTTCCGGGGGCGCTGAGGTCCCGGTGATCTTCCTGACCGCCCGGGACGAGGTGCCCGACCGGGTCACGGGTTTCGCCGTGGGCGCGGACGACTATGTCACCAAGCCGTTCAGCCTGGAGGAGCTGCTCGGCCGCATCCGGGCGGTGCTGAAGCGCACCAGGCCGGGCGCTCCGGGTTCGCGGCTTCGGGTCGCCGATCTCGAGGTGGACGAGGACGCGCACGAGGTGCGGCGGGCCGGGGCCCTGGTCGCGCTGACGCCCACCGAGTACCGGCTGCTGCGGTTCCTGATGGTGAACGCCGGCCGGGTGGTCAGCAAGGAGCAGATCCTGGACCGGGTGTGGGAGCACGACCCGGCCCGCGACGCCAGCGTGGTTGAGCCGTGCGTCAGCTACCTGCGGCGCAAGGCCGACCAGGGGCAGCCGAGGCTGATCCATACGGTCCGCGGGTTCGGTTACGTGCTGCGGATCCCGCCGTCGTGAAGGACGAGGCCGTGCGATCGGGCCGGTGGCGGCCGGCCATGCGGGCCGCGTCGCTGCGTACCCGGGTGATGGCGGCCGCCGCGCTCCTGGTCGTCATCACCGCCTTGGTGACCGCGGTTATGGGTACCACGCTGCTGCGCAGTTACCTGCTTTCCCGGTCAGACGCCCAGCTTCGGGACTTCGCCAAGGTCGCCAGCCGCATCGTGGAGCGCCAGCGTCTCCAGCCCGCTGACAACAGCCGTTCCCCGGCACTGCCCACGCAGTTCCTGGTCGAAGTGATCGGCACGGACGGGCAGGTCCAGGTCGCGGGCGGACCGCTGGGCTCGGCCGCGGGACTCCCGCTGTCCGCGGCGCAGCTTAGCGACACCGCAGCGCCGTTCACCGCCGCGGCCGCCGGCCCGGCGACGGGCTCCTGGCGGGTCCTGGTGCAGCGGCTATCCGGCGGGCGCGATCTGGCTATCGCCTACCGTCTCGGCGATCTCGACGCCGCGGTCACCCGCCTGGAGGTAGCCGACGCGCTGGCCGGGGCCGTCGCCGTCGTCCTGCTGGCCGGCATCGGCCTGCCGCTGATCCGGGCCAGCCTGGCGCCGCTGGCGCGGATCGGGGCAACAGCGGCGGCCATCGCGCGCGGTGACCTGTCCCGGCGCATCGACCATCCGGCCACGAATACCGAGGTCGGGCGGCTGGCCGACGCCCTGGACGTGATGCTGGCCAGCATGCAGACCGCGTACCTGGCACGAGCCGACGGTGAGAGGCAGGCCCTGCGATCGCAGGAGCGAATGCGGCGTTTTGTCGCCGACGCCAGTCATGAGCTGCGCACTCCGCTGACCTCCGTGCGCGGGCTGGCCGAATACGGCATGCAGCAAGGTGACGCGGCCAGCCGGGAGGAACTGCTGCGACTGATGAGCCTGATCGGCCGCGAGGCCGACCGGATGGGACGGCTGGTGGCAGACCTCCTGCTGCTGGCCAGGTTCGACGCCGGACGCCCGCTGGACCGGCGGCCCGTGGATCTGGCCAGCCTCGCAGCCGAAGCCGTCCAGCGGGCCCGCATCACAAGTCCTGGACGGCCGATCACGCTGCGGGCCACCGAACCGGTGATCATCGACGGCGACGAGGAACGGCTGGCGCAGGTCATCGACAACCTGCTCGGCAACGCCGTCCAGCACACCCCGCGCGGATCGCCGGTGACGGCAACGGTGACCGGCGGCGCCAGCCACGCGGAGCTCATCGTGGCCGACCGTGGTCCCGGCATGACAGCGGAGCAGGCGGCGCACGTGTTCGAGCGGTTCTACCGCATCGACGGTGCCCGGACCCGTGGCGGCGGAGGCGCCGGGCTCGGGCTGGCCATCGCGGTGTCGCTCGCCGCGGCCCACGGCGGGCAGATCACCGTCGATACCGCGCCCGGCCACGGCGCGGCCTTCCACCTGCGCCTGCCGCGTGCAGGGACTCTGCCGGGCACCGCAACCAGATCCCAAGGCCAGCTCCGTTAGCCTCGCGGGGGTCCGTCCGACTGGACGGCGCCTACTCGCAGAAGATGCGCACCTTGGCATCGGGCTGGTCGACCTCCATGGTCACCTCGTCGAGGTGCTCCACGAGCGCCTCTCGGGTAGCTCACCCCGAAGATCCGCTCCATCTCCTTGATGGAGCCGTGGCACCGCACGAACGCCGTGACGAAGTCCTGATCCCCGACGTTGAGCTGAGCCAGTTGCGGTAGCTCGAACTCGCCCCCGACCGCGACGCCGCCGCCGGCCAGGCGCACCCGCCGCCCCGCCCTGCCGCCGGTCACGGAGCCTTGGCGTTCGCTTGCGGACCAGTTGCCGGCGCCTTGTTCGTCAGCGCGCACTGCACAACCTCGCGGCCACCCTCCGGGCGCCCTGCAGGACCTTTTCAGCGGGGCTTGCGATAACTGAGAGCAACAGCCACAGCGACAGGGAGTCAAGCAAATGTTTTCCGGCAAGCGCACCAGAGTCATCGCCGCCACAGCCGCAGCGATCGTGCTCGCAGGGGGTTCCTACGGAATCGTCACCGCCACCTCCGGCAGCGCCTCGACCCCGGCCACCACCAGCAGCAGCCCGGCCGGCGGTTTCGGATCCGGCGGGGGCTCCAACGCCCGCTCCGGCCCGGCCGCGGGAGGATCATCCGGCACGATCAGCAGCGTGTCCTCCTCCGGTTTCACGCTGACGACCTCGACCGGCCAGAAGGTGACCATCAAGGAGGCGTCCTCCACCACCTACGAGAACGGCACAAGCCCCGCGTCGGCCAGCGCCGTCACCACCGGTGAACCCGTCCTGGTGCTGGGGACAACCGATAACACGACCATCACCGCCGCCCAGGTCATCGCGGCGCCCCCCGGCAGCAGCGCATCGAGCCCGGGAGGACAGGTGATCGGCTACTCCGGGGGCGAGCAGGGCTCCTCCCAGCAGGTCGGCCAGATCCCGGCGGACTACAAGCAAGGGTCAGGAACGATCGTCAGCGGTACCGCCGCGAATAGGGCGACCGAAGCCGCGCTGGCCGCCTACCCGGGCGGCATCGTCGACCGGGTAGTTAAGCTGAGCAACGGCCAGTACGAGGTCCACTACATCGGCGTCAACTGGCCCCACCACATCTTCGTCAGCCAGAACTTCCAGGTCGTCGGGGCCGACGACTAGCACCACCGCCCCAACCGCCGGCGCGGGTAGCAGCCAACGCCGCTTCCCGCGCCGCGAGCGGGTGGCTAGCCGGGGTTCTTCGGCTTGCGCTGCACGGCCCAGGCCGCGAGCTGGGCCCGGGAGGTGAAGCCGAGCTTGGTGAAGATGTTGGCCACGTGCCGGGCGGCGGTGGCCGGGCTGATCACCAGTTCGTCGGCGATGCCGCGGTTGGACAGGCCCCGGGCGATCAGCCCGGCGATTTCCAGTTCCCGCGCGGTCAGGCCCGACCCGCCGCCGGCGGACGGGGCGCCGTCGCCGGACTGGTCACCGGGACCGGGGCTGGCCGCGAACCTGACCGCCTCGTGGGCGCTCATCGCCGCGCCCTCGGCGAGCAGGGCGGCCACGGCGGTCTGGCCCAGCTCGCGGCGGGCCGGCTCGAGCAGGCCGTCCAGCCGGCTCGCCGCGACTGTCGAGGGCGCCTGCCCGACGGCCGCGCGCAGCGCCAGCCCGGCGCCTTCCAGCTTCACCGCCCGGGCCGGGTCGCCGCTGACCGCGGCGAGCACGGCGAACGCCCCGAGCCCGCGGGCCAGCACCAAGCGCTGCCCCGTGGCCAGGCTCAGCTGCAGGCTCTCGGTCAGGCTGGAGCGGGCCAGCGGCAGGTCGCCCTGGGACAGGGCCACGGCCCCGATGCCCGCCAGGCACCGGGCGATCTCCGACCGGGCGTCGATCTCGCGGTACAGGACCAGTGCGTCCCGGAAGTGGCGGAGCGCGGCCTCGTGGTCGCCGCGGGCCCGGGCCAGGCCGCCGAACCCGTACAGGGTCTGCGCCACGCCCCAGCCGTTGTTGTCCCGCAGCACGTCCAGCGCGTCCTCGTAGCACCGCTGAGCCTCGTCGAGCAGGCCCTGGCGGGCCATGATCGCAGCCTTGATCGAGAGCGCGAGCCCGGCCTCCCAGTCGTCCTTGTCGGCCCGCGCGGCCTCGATCGCGGCGTCGGTGCCGGCCAGGGCGTCCTCGGGGCGGCCGACGCGCAGGGTGACCACGGCGAGCACGCGGTGCGCGGTCGCGGCGCCGGCACCGTCGCAGGAGCGGCACAGGTCCAGGCCCGCCTGCGCGAACTCCGCGGCGGCCAGGTAGTCCTGGTGCTCGAGGGCCAGCTCGCCGCGCAGCATCTGGGCCCGGTACCTGGTGGCGGGCGGGGCATCGATGTCCAGGTCGAGGAACCGGTCGAACCAGCCGATGCCCTCGGCCACCTCCCCGTAGGCGACCCACGGGCTGCGCATCGCGCAGCAAAGACGCAGCCCCTCGTCGGCATCGCCGCGATCGAGGCACGTGGTCAGGCCGGTGCGGCAGTTGGCCCGCTCGGCCAGGGTCCTGCGGTACAGGGAGACCCGGGCCGGCCACGGCGGGTCGCCGCGCACGAAGGCCACGGCGGTGATGCCCTCGGTCAGGTCCAGCACGTAGTCGCGCTGCCGCCGCCGGATCTCGGGGCCCTCGCCGGACTGCTCCAGCCGGACCGTGGCGTATTCCCTGATCGTGTCGAGCAGCCGGTAGCGCGCGTCTCCCTCGAGTTCGCCGTCGAGCGTGACCAGCGACTTGTCGATCAGCGCCGCGAGCACGTCGAGCACCTGGCCGGCCGGGACCGCGTCGTCGGCGCAGACCCGCTCGGCCATCTCCAGGTTCCAGCCGGAGAACACCGCGAGCCGGCGCAGCAGCACCTGCTCGGGCTCGGTCAGCAGCTCGTAGCTCCAGTCCACGGCGGCCCGCAGGGTCTGCTGGCGCACCGGGGCGGTGCGGTCGCCGGAGGCCAGCAGCTGGAACCGGTCACCGATCCTGGCCGCGATCTGCTCCACCGACAGCGCCCCGACCCGGGCCGCGGCCAGCTCGATGGCCAGCGGCATGCCGTCCAGGGTCCGGCACAGCCGCACCACCGCGGTGGCGTTGCCCGCGTCCAGGGTGAACCCGGGACGCACGGCCGCCGCCCGGTCGGCGAACAGCCGGATCGCCTCGTGCCGGGTCAGCTCGTCGGCGGGCAGGTGACCGATCGCGGCCGGAAGCTCGAGCGGCGGCACCCTCCACACGGTCTCGCCGCGCACCCGCAGCGGCTCGCGGCTCGTCGCGATCACGCGCAGGCCGGGGCAGCCCGCGAGCAGCTGCTGCACCAGGGCCGCGCTGGCGTCCACGACGTGCTCGCAGGTGTCGAGGATCAGCAGCAGCCGGCGCGGGCGCAGCGCCACGGTCAGCGTCTCGGCCAGCGGCCGGTCGGGCTCGGCCCGCACCCCGAGCGCGGCGGCCACCCGCTGGGCGACCAGCGACGGATCCTCGGTGTCGGCCAGCTCGACCAGCCAGGCCCCGTCGGGGAAGCTGGAGACGGTCTCGCAGGCCAGCCGCACCGCGAGCCGTGTCTTGCCGATGCCGCCGGGGCCGCACAGGGTCAGGGCACGGACGTCGCTGAGCAACCTGGCCAGCTCGGCCAGGTCCCGCTCCCGGCCGACGAAGCTGTTCGGCTCGGCGGGGAGGTTCCCGTCGCTAATCGCGGTCTCGATCGTCATAGTCCTTCAAGGGTGGGCCGTGGTCACCGGTCCTCGGTCGCCGTCGGTTGCCGCCAGTTTCTCATCAGGGCGTCGCCCATGGTTAGCCCCGCCGCAAGCAGGGCAATTCCCGCCACCTGGTCATCTTTTCGCGTCCGGGCGGGCGCGCGCTAGGGACTGATCGTGACCGAGGCGGATTCGCTGTATCGGGCGCGGCCGAAGTACATCACCTTGACCAGCGCCCACCAGTGCTCGCCGGGGCGCGCGAAAGCGGGCGCGGTGACCGCGAAACCCAGCGTGAGCTCCTCGCCCGGGCCGGCGCTGAAGCCCCGGGTCCACGGCCGGGTCTGCGCCCAGCTACCGAACGGGGATACCAGCTGGGCCTCGCCGCGGACCGGCCCGGCCGTGGCGTTGCGCAGCCGGACCGCGATCTCGCCGTGGCCGCCGGGCCGCAGCCGCAGATCCGGGCTCAGCAGGGTCAGCCCAAGCTCGGCCGCGGCCTTCTGCTCGTCGGCCAGGTACAGCGGGAACAGCTCCTCCAGCGGCAGGTCCAGCGGGGGGGCGGCCGGCTCGCCCACGCTGACCAGCACCGCGTCCTCGAAGGACTGGCCGTCGTCGCCGGTGATCCGCGCGGTCACGAAATGCCGTCCGCGAGGCGTCCCCGGCGGCGCCGCGACCGTCAGCTCCCACTCGGCGTGGCCCAGGGCGTCCAGGTCGTAGCGCAGCGGGCCCGCCGGGTCCAGGGCCGGGCCGCCCGGCCCGGCGTCCAGTTCGGCGCGGCCCGAGGCGGCCGCCGGGCCGCAGGCCACGGTCAGCCGCAGCGTCGCGGCCCCGGCCAGCGCCGCGGCCGGTGCGCCGTCTGGCTCTGCCCCGGCCAGCCCCCCGGCCCGCGTGCCGTCCGGTTCGGGCGCGGCCAGGGCGGTCCTGACGGGGGAGAGGTGCACGGCGACGGGCAGGTTCCCGGCCGGGGCCGGGCCCTTGCCGTGCAGCCAGTACCGGGTGAACACCGGCTGCGCGGGCTCCAGCGGGCCGCCCGGGCCCGGCCCGGCCGGGCCCGGCATCACCTCGTTCGGGATCAGGACCGTGGTCACGGTCCCGGCGGGCGGCAGGTCGGCCACGGCGCCGCCGCCGTCCAGCCGCAGCGGCGGGCCGTCGGGCTCCTCGAGCAGGCTGGCCCGCCGGGCCTGCGCCACGCCGGTGAACAGGCGTATCCGGGCCGGCACCGGCCGGCAGGCCCCGGAAAGCTCCCGCAGCCGCACGGTCACACCGTCCTGCGGGCGGGGCTGGCCGGCCGGGACGAGCGGGTTGCCGCTGGGCTTGAGCGCGCAGACCAGCGCCGTGGCCGGCTCGGCCGCGGCCAGGCTGGCCGTGGCCGGCCACGGCCCGTCGTGCCAGCCGGTCTCGCAGGCCAGCAGGTCGTGGTTGTAGTCCTGCCCGGCCAGCGGGTACCCGGCGGCGCGCCAGTCGTCCGGGCCGGCGGCGAGCGCGTACTCGAACGTGTGGCTCCAGTGCTGCCAGGCGAAGCTGCTGCCGTCGGGCGTGGTCCGCCGGTCGCCGTCGATCCACACCCCGCACGGCCAGGCGCTGCAGGCACGCATGAGCGCGATGCTCAGCGTCCCGTCCGGGCTGGCCAGGCTGGACGGCGTGCCGCGGTTCAGCAGCGCGACCGAGTGGCCGGCCAGGTCGTCGGGCGCGGACGGCCCGCCGGCCTCACCCGCATCGCCATCCTCCTGCGCCTCGGAGGCAATGATCACGGCGTCGTCCAGGTCCGCGGCCACGGCCGTGACCGCCGCGGCCAGGTCGGCCCCGGCCACGATCAGCACCGGGAGGTCCAGCGCGCCGCGCACGTCGGCGCCGGGCGCGAATGCCTCGGCGCGCGAGCGGCGGGCCGGCACCCACAGCCGCGCCTGGCCGCCGTCGCGCGACTGGCGGTCCAGGGCGGCCGCCGCGGCCGGCCCGGCCGCGGCCAGCACCTCGGCGGTGAACGCGTTCTGCCCCGGGCCGCCCAGCGCGAACCGGACGTCGGGCAGGTTGGAGTCCACGTCGATCGCGCCGTAGCGCGGGCCGTCCGGCCGCGAGCAGGTCGCCGTGACCCCGGCCCGGGCCAGGGCCATCATGAGGTCCCTGGCCGGCTCGCGGACGTCGCTAGCGGCATCGGGGGTTATGACCTCGGCCACCCCGATCGCGCGCGTCCGCGGCGGCCCGCCCGCGCTGTCCGCCCCGCCCGCGTCGCCTGCCCCGCCCCAGCTGTCCCACCCGCCCCCGCCACCCAAAGCGACCCGGGCCGTGGCGCCCAGGCCGAACCATTCGTGCGCCGGGTTGTCCAGGGTGAACTCGTGCTCGGCCACGTCGGTGTCGGCGGCGCCGAACGGGCGCCCGATCACGGCCAGCGCGCTCTGGTACACCGGCAGCCCGCCCGGCACCCGCGCGCCGAACCGCACGCGCAGCAGCCGGTCCTGCCCGATGGAGCCGTCCACGTGGGTGCGGAACTCGACCCGGTCGCCGCCGTGCCACAGCAGCGTCTCCTGGGTCACGCGCAGGTCGCCCACGATCAGGTCGGCGACCAGGCGGGCGCCGACCGGGCAGCGCTCGGCGCGGACCCGCGCGGGCAGGCCGGCGCTGCCGCGCCCGGGGCCCTTGGGCGACAGCAGCCACGGTCCCTCACCCCAGCGCGGGTGGCTGTCGTACTCCTCCTGGAGCACCAGTTCGTTGCCCGGGCCGGCCAGCAGTTCGGTGCCGGAGCGCTTGTCCAGGATCCGGGTGAGCGTCCCGCCGCGGGCCGGGTCGGCCTGCACCAGGAACGCCTCGTTCTCGGCCGCGGTGCCGTCCGAGGGGACCCAGCCGCCGGCTGAATTTTCGCTTTCGCCGTCCGGAGCCGGCACCGCCACGTAGGTCCGGTAGCCGAGCGCCGGGACGTCCCGGGCGCGGAACGTCAGCGTCACGCCGGCCAGGGTTCCGTCCTCGTGCCGGGTGGCGCCCTCGGCCAGGCTGGGCACCTCACCGCCCGCGTCGTCGCGCAGCGCGACCCACCGCGTGCCGCGGGCGGGGAAGTCCAGGGTGATCCGGGCCAGGCCCGAACGCGGCATCGACAGGGTGTTGAGCACCACGACCGCCCGGGCGTCCTGGCCGGCCCCGGGGAGGCCCTCGGTCGCGGCGCGGCCCGCGAGGTAGCTCGCGGCCGCCCGGCGGGCCCCGTCGCCGCGTTCGTGCGCCTCGCGCCAGCCGGCCAGCAGGTCCAGGTAGACCTGGTCACCCTCGGTACCGGTGATCGCGTCGTGGTGCGCGCCGAACACAAGCTGGCGCCAGGCCTTGTCCAGCGAGGCAGCCGGGTACGGCGCCCCGGCCAGCCAGGCCAGCGTGGCCAACCGCTCGCCGTCGGCCACGGCGACCTCGGCGGCCCGCTGCGCCTGCTTGGTGTCGGTGTAGGACACGTCCTTGCCCGTGTACACGGGGTTCATGTCCCTGGTCTGCGGCGTGATCCAGATGTCGCGCTCGGCCGCGTCCTT
>DATAVV010000330.1:0-3959 GCA_036267555.1 Streptosporangiaceae bacterium
TCGTCATCGGGTCCAGGGCTGTGCGGCAGGTTCGCGCCGCACCGGAAGCAGATCAGATCCTCCGGCTGGACCTTGACGCCGCAATCGGGGCAGCTCAGGCTGGCCATGTTCTCGCTCTCAGGTTTGGGTAGTCAACCCCCGTTAGACTACCGCCGCGGCAGCGGATTCGCAGCGGGAGATAGTACTCGGCCTCACCCCCGTGCGATACCCCGGACGATGGTGCTGCGCGATAACGCTCCCGTGGTCAGTCACCAGCGTTCCCCACCTCTTTACCTGCCCGGCCCGGACGAGAAGCGCCGCTGGCGGCAGCCCGGGCCGCCGCCCGGGTCTTCGGCGGCTACGCCTTCCTGAACCAGACCCCGGCCCGGGCGCTTTCTGCCGGGACGCGAAGATCGGGGAGATCGGTGAGGGCACCTCGCAGGCCTGGCGGGTGCGAATCGCGCGGGGACCTCGGCCCCGGCGGCTCCGCAGTGTCATTCAGGGGTAATCCCATAGCGCGAATAAATAAAGCCCAGGCATTTGTCATCATTGCAAGGTGATTGGAGGCGGCGCCGTCCGGCGGGATCTGCGCCGTCAGGCGCGGGGCGGGCAGCGGCGGTCCCCGAAGTGCGGCGAGCCCGAAGTGATCGTTCCGCCCCATACGACCGGGGCGTCCCCTGCGTCACATTCGCTGGTCACCCGCCCGGAGGGGGCAGAGAGCGTTACTATACGAGGAGTTACTACACAGTCACCCGATAGCGCCAAGAACGACTCGGTCACCACCGGTGATACAGCGCGGTAACCTCCTTCGGGAAGATCTCGCCGGTTTACTGGCGAATGCCCCGTGGCGGCCGCCCAGAAGATGATTATATGTCCTTACCCGTTTTGTAACGCGAGAGTGTGGCCTCGGCCGCCCTGTGACCATGAGCAGCGGCGATCGTTGCGGTGGGAAAGAGGGGTGCGTATGTCCAGCGGTTCCAGCCGTCTCAGCCCTGCATGCGCGCTGGCCAGGCTTGCCGATGCGAGGTGCGAACGTAGTGCGTAGACGATCGGCGACGAACCCCGGCGAATCGGCGGGAGGACCCGGGTCCGTCAACGGAGGGCAAGCCGACGGGGGTGGTTCGGGGCTTCTAGCGGGGGGAAGTGCCCTGGGCGACGGCGTCCCCGCCCGGCGGGATGTGGCGGCCACCGGCCCGCAGGCCGCGCTTCCGCAGACCGCGTCCGGCCCGTCCGGCGCGCAGCAGTCCGGTGCGCAGGCCGCCGGCCCGCAAGGGCCGCCCGCCGTCCAGGCCCCGGGGGCCGCGCCGCCGGCCAGCATGGTTCAGTCCACCCACCCGCACCCGCGGCGGCCGACGTCCTCCCGGTCGCGGTTCGCCCTGGTCAACTGGCGCGTCCGCTGGCGCCTGGCCGCCATCATCGCGGTCCCGACCCTGACCGCGGCGGTCCTGGGCGCGCTGACCATCAACAGCGACGTCAACAACTGGGAAGCGACCGGCCGCGTCCAGCACCTCACGCAGCTCAACAACGACGTGGTCAACTTCAGCCAGAAGCTGGAGGACGAGCTCAACGTGTCCGCCGCCTACGCGGCGACCCGTCCGGACAGCACCGGCCTCCAGACCTCGCTGAAGCAGGCGCAGAACGCCACCGACGCGGCGGCCCGCACGGTCACCGCCGACTCGGCGGCCGTCACCACCGCGGCCGGGTACCAGCCGGGCACGGTCCAGGACCTCAACGCGGTCGAAGCGGCCATCAACGACCTGCCGAAGGTGAGGACGGGCGTCACCGGCTCGAAGTTCCCGGCGTCCCAGATCGTCCGCGTCTACAGCGGGAACCTGATCTCCCCGGCGAACACGTTCAGCGGCGCCATCGGCAACGGCGCCAACGACGCCGACCTGCAGGGCAACGTCACCACGCTGGGCGCGCTGCTGCGCAACGAGAACCAGGTCGCGGTGCAGCGGGCCATCTTGTACGGGGCGCTCGTCTCGCCCGCGGGGACGCTGCGCGCCGAGGACCTCACTAACCTCCAGCAGGCGCACGAGCAGGCCATCGCCGACCTGGCCGACTTCAACGCGTCTACGGACACGGGCGAGCAGCAGACGTACAGCAACACGGTCAGCGGCGCCCGGGTCGACGTCGCGGCCGGCAACGAGATCCTGGCCGAGCAGCTGGCGGGCAGCCAGCCCACCAAGTCGTTGCGGAGTTCCCTGGACGCCAACCAGTGGAACCAGGACATGTCGCTGACCATCACCGACACCCGGTCGGTGGCCAACGACCTGGCCGCGCGCATTGCCAGCCGGGCCAACGCGCTGCGGTCCGACGCCACCACCGACCTGCTGGTCACCGGCCTGGTCACGCTGCTCCTGCTGGCCCTGGTGGTCATGGTCTCCACCATCGTGGCCCGCTCGCTGATCCGCCCGCTGCGCAAGCTCCGCACCGACGCGCTCGACGTGGCCGGCCACCGGCTGCCTGAGATGGTGCGCAGGCTCAGCCAGAGCGAGGGCGCCGACGAGGGCGTCGAGATCGAGCCGATCGGGGTCACCTCCACCGACGAGATCGGTGAAGTGGCGCGGGCCTTCGACCAGGTCCACCGCGAGGCGGACCGGCTGGCGGCCGACGAAGCCATGCTGCGCGGCAACCTGAACGCGATGTTCGTCAACTTGTCGCGCCGCAGCCAGTCGCTCATCGAGCGGCAGCTGTCCCTGATCGACAACCTGGAGCAGTCGGAGCAGGACGCCGACCGGCTCTCCAGCCTGTTCCGGCTGGACCACCTGGCCACCCGTATGCGCCGTAACTCGGAAAACCTCCTGGTCCTCGCGGGCCACGAGGCGGCCAGCCGGCGCTGGAGCCAGCCTGTCCCGCTGGTCGACGTGCTTCGCGCGGCGATCTCGGAAATTGAGCAGTACGAGCGCGTCGTGCTCAACGTGCAGCCCGGGATCCAGGTCGTCGGGCAGGCGGTCAACGACATCGTCCACCTGGTCGCCGAGATCGTGGAGAACGCGACCACGTTCTCCCCCGAGGACACCCAGGTCTACGTCACCGGCCAGCCGCTGACCAGCGGCGGCGTGCTGCTCGACATCACCGACAACGGCGTCGGCATCGCCGACCAGGAAATGGCCCACGCGAACTGGCGGCTGGACAACCCGCCGGTGGTGGACGTGGCCGTGTCGCGCCGCATGGGCCTGTTCGTGGTCGGCCGCCTGGCCGCCCGGCACGGTGTCCGGGTCCGGCTGCGGCACGCCCAGTCCGGCGGCCTGACCGCGCTGATCTGGCTGCCCGAGTCGGTCGCGACCCCGGACGGCGGCAACCAGACGATCGGCCGGCTGCGGAAGTTCGAGGCCGACGACTACGGCCCGGCGCCGTCCCTGTCGGCCCCCACCACGGCCCCCGCGCCCCCGGCCCCGGCCGGCCCCGTCACCCTGCCCGGCGCGCCCGCGCCGGCCGTCGGCGGGACCGGCTTCAGCGGGGCAGCCGCGACCGCGTCGCGGATCCCGCGTCTCGGTGGTGCCCAGGGCGGCAACGGCGGCTTCGGTGCCTTCGGCAACGCCGGTAACGGCGGCGGCAACGGCACCGGCACCCGGCCCGCCCCGGTCGTGCCGAGCGCGCCGGGCGCCCCGGGCGCCCCCGCCCCTAACGGGGCCGGCTCCAACGGCAACGGTGCCAACGGCGGCGGCTCCACCGGGTCCGCGGCCGGCGGACCGGGCCCGAGTCAGGTCATCGACGCTCCCGGCGGCCCGCTGCCGGTCCGCACGCCCGGCAACCACCCGCTCGGCCCGGCGACTCCCGCCGGGGGCGGTTCGGCCTTCGGCGCTGACGCCTTCGGGGACGCGTTCGGCGGCGACACCGTGGGCGAGGGCGACTTCACGACCACCCGGATGCCTGCCCTCGGCGGTGACGGCGGGTCGGCCGGCACCGGCACGGTGCCCGCGGCGGTGCCCAACGGCAGCGGTGCCAGTGGCTCCGACGGCAGCCAGGTCACCATC
>DATAVV010000331.1:0-29451 GCA_036267555.1 Streptosporangiaceae bacterium
TCTCGCTGCTGCCCGCGCCCGGTATGTAGATCGGCGGGTGCGGTTTCTGCAGCGGCCGCGGCCAGAGGTTCACGTACCGGTACTCGTAGTTCGGGCTGATCCACTGGAACATCTCATCCGAGGTCCACGCCTTGATGATCAAGTCGTGGGCCTCGTTGAACCGGGCCCGGGAACGGGTCGGGTTGATGCTGTGGCCGAAATACTCCCAGCCGATCCCGCGGACGAAGCCGGAAACCACCCGCCCGTTGCTGAGCAGGTCGATCATCGCGATCTCCTCGGCGACACGCAGCGGATTGCCGCGGATGCCGATGGCGTTCCCGAGCACCATGATCTTGGCCCGGCTGGTGCGCCGGGCCAGGGCCGCGGCCATGAGGTTGGGCGACGGCATCAGGCCGTAGGCGGTCTGGTGGTGCTCGTTGACGGCGATCCCGTCGAATCCGAGTTGGTCGGCGTACTCGAGTTCGTCGAGGTAGCGCTCGTAAAGCCGGACGCCGACCTCCGGGTCGAAGAACGTGTTCGGGAACGTGAGCGCCGACGAAGGGTAATTCTCGTCAAAGTCGTCAGGCAGGTAGGGATAGGGCATCAGGTGAAAGAAGCTGAACTTCATCGACTGGCTCCGTTCGGCTCTGCCTCTTCAGGCCCCCCGCCCGCCTCCCCTTCCCTCTTCACGGCGCGGCGCCGCGGGCCAGGCTGTGCTCAGCCAGGAAGGCAGTGGTGATATCCGCGAACTCCGCGGGGCGCTCGAAGTGCATCGCGTGGCCGCAGTCCCCGACCTCGGTCAGGCGCGCTCCCGGAATCCGCTCCGCGTAACGGCGGGCGTGCGCGACGGGGATGAGCCGGTCGCCGGACGGCGCGACGACCAGCGTCGGCGCGCTGATCCGGTGCAGCCGGCGTTCCAGCTTGGGGTTGGCCAGGAACGGCACCCACGAGAACCGGGCCAGCGCCGACTGGTCGCGGTACGACGCGAGCACGAAGTCCAGGTCCGGCTCGGCGGGAAACAGCCCGGCGGCCTTCGCCGGGTCGTCGAAGAGCGTCGCGAGCAACTGCTCCGGCGACATGAGGAACAGGTCCGCGACCGGGTGCTCGGGCAGCCGCAGCCCGGCCGGGCTCAGCAGGACCAGGGAGCCGACGCGGTGCGGGGCGGCAACGGCCAGTTCGGCGGCGATCCAGCCGCCAAAGGACCCGCCGACGACGTGCGGGCGGTCCAGGCCGAGCGCGTCGAGCACGTCGAGATAGTGGTAAACGAGGTCGTCGATCGCCTCCACGTCGGCGAATTCGTCGGAACCGCCGAAGCCGGGATGGTCGGGCGCGAACACCTCGAACCCGCGCGCCAGGAGCCGGTGAAACTCGTGCCACCTCCCAGCCCCGCCCGCGCCGTGTAAGAACAGCAGCGGCTCGCCCTCGCCGCCGCGCAGCAGATGGACGCGGCCGCCCGGGAGTTGCAGGTGCTGCCCGGCCGGTGTGTCGACACCGGCCCGCGGCCCGTTCGCGACGTTCGTCAACGTGCCACCTCCGACTGCGCGAAGTAGGCCCCCCACCGCCGACGCTAGGTGGTACCCCGCCGGACGGCAAGCGCGTGCGCCGCGGGTTTCCGCCAGCCGGAAACACCCCGCCGCCGGCCGGGTGCGCGGCGGGCACGGGCCGGGCGCGGCGCCCAGGTCCGCGGGCGAGCGCGACACGCCGGCGCGGCGCGGCCCGCGTCCAACACATTCCAGCGGGGGTGCGCGACAATACCGCGAACGGCTCGTTGCTGCGGTTTTTCCGCGGCGACGAGCCATCCACTTATTGGCCGCTAATGATTTCTTTGGGGCGCCGCGCCGGGCGGTGAGCCATTCCGCGCGACCGGCTAAATATTTGTCAAGTCGTCCGTCCCACGCCGACCAGGCCCCAGAACTGGCTGGGATCGGCGGGCACGTCAGCGGGCGAGTCAGGCCGCCACTGCGGCATAAAGACCAGCCCGGGGTCGACGATGTCGAAGCCGTCGAAGAACCGCAGGATCTCGGCGCGCGAGCGCACATGCACGTCCGTGGCGACGCTGCGGTTGTACACCGCCTCGGCGGCGTGCGCCACCGCGGGCTTGCTCTCATCGGTGCCATGGCCCAGCACCAGGTAGCTGCCGGGCGCGAGCGCATCGCGCAGCGCGGCCACGATCCGCCACGGATCCTCGGCATCGGCGATGAAATGGAGGACCGCCACGAGAAGCAGCCCGGTGGGCTGGCTGAAATCGATCAGTTTCCCGACGGTGGGATGGGCGAGGATCTTCTCCGGCTCGCGCAGGTCGGCCTCGATGATCGCGGCGCTGGCGTTTCCGGCCAGGAGGGCCTTGCTGTGCGCGACCGCGACCGGGTCGGTGTCGGCATAGACGACGTGCGCCTGTGGGTCGGCGTGCTGAGCGACCTCGTGGACGTTCCCTTCGGTGGGGATGCCGGAGCCGATGTCGAGGAACTGGCGGATGCCGGAGGCGGCGAGGAACCGCACCGCCCGGCCGAGGAACGCGCGGTTGGCGCGGGCGATCGCCCGGGCGTTGGGCTCGACCGCGACGATGGCCCGGGCCAGGTCCCGGTCGGTCAGGAAGTTGTGGCTGCCGCCGAGCCAGTAGTCGTAGACCCGGGCCACGTTCGCCCGCTTGGTGTCGACTTCCGGGGGGACCCAGTCCGGCTCGCCGGCCATTCACGCCTGCCTTTCCCGATGCGTGCCCGGCGACCCGCGATGAAGCGCCTGATCACGGACGCATCCGTGCGCCGTTTTGCCGCCGATAGGGTGATACATTTCATGTTTGCACGATATCTCACCGTACGGGCGATGACCGCCTCGCGGGTCCCCGGCGGCGCGGCCAGTAAGCGGCCGCGAGCAGGATTAGCAGGATGCCGGCGTTCGGGTCGGTCGCCGACCCGGCAAGAATGCCCCCGAAATTCTGCCCTATCACCCAGATAATCAGCGCGGCCACGGCGGCCAGCGTCACGATAACGCGGGCGCCGGGTGCGGGCAGGAAGATCCCCGCCGCTATCACCGCGAATGCCACCGCCAGAATCACCGACCACATCGCACCGTTCCCCGCGAGCAGCGATGCGGCATTCCGGTCGAGGGCGGCGAGCCAGCCCGGCTCCCCGTCGGCCATTCCCGCCACCATGTCGTGCAGGCCCTGCGCGGTCCGGTTGGCCGCCTGGATCGCGAAGTAGGCGAAGCTGCCCCACAGCGCGAGCCAGAGCAGCCGGGCGGTCAGCACCCCGGCCGGGCGAGCTGCCACGAACGGCCCGCCGACTCCGGTGCCGGACGACCGGGTGGCCGCGGACGCCCCGCCGGCACCGGGAGCCGGGGTCGGCCCGCGGTCGGTGTCGGTGTCGGTGGGCCAGAGCAGCACGGCGAGCAGGGCGTAGAGGATAACGGCCCCGGGGGCGCCGGTGACCGCGTCCGCGGTCCCGTTGAACAGCCCGCCCAGGCCTTCCCCGAGCCACCAGACGCCCAGGGACCAGGCCACCGACGCGGCCAGCGCCGCCTTGACCGTCGGGCGCCAGGCGATGCCGAGGGCCAGGAACAGCTGGACGCTGGCGAACGCGGCGTTGGTCCAGGCCGGGTGGGCCTCGACGATGCGCGCGGACCAGTTCACGGGGCCGGCCACGAAGGCCGGGTTGCCCGGTCCCGAGCCGAGCGACTGGCCGAACCCCTTGGTGAACATGAAGGACTGAAGCTGCAGCAGCGCGTCGAGCAGCCAGACCGCGGCCAGGCCTAGCTGCAGCCAGCGGCGAGCGCCGAGCGCGGCCCAGGTTCGCGCCGCGCCGCCGGTCCCGGCGTGAATCCTGCGCTGGGGCGGCGGCCAGGCCGCCGCTGTGGTTGCTGTGGTCTGGCTCATCGCGAGCCCCTTTCCACGGTCGGCCCGGCCGCGTCAGGCCGTGCCGTTGCGGGGAGCGGGTACCTGCTCGGCCGCGTGTACGATCTGCGGGTCAGGGGCGTCGATGGCGGTGGGGCCGCCGGGAATCGGAACGAACCAGACGTGCATCATCGCCGGCGTCACCTTGTTCCTCGACCCGGCCGGGCAGGCCGGCTGGCCCGGGCTCAGGGTGCCCACGACCTGCAGGCCCCGGCTCAGGCACAGGTTGGTGTGCACGTGCCACTGGGTCAGGCAGCCGCCCGGCTGCGGAGTGGGGCCGTGCGGCGAGGTGATGTACATCGCCGCCACCAGCACGGCTCCCTTGGGCGTGTTCGCGTACACCAGCGACTGTGGCTGCGCTGTGGCCAGGACCGGTCCGCCCGACAGCACGGCCAGGTAGGCCGAGACGTCGATGTAGTGGACGACCCGGGCCCCCGAAGGGGTCAGCGGCCGGTAGCCTGCGGCCTTGGCCGCAGCCAGGCTCTGGTACTTCTGTGCGCCCTTCCAGCTCGCATCGACCCAGCTCACAGCGGCCTTCTGCTGGGCCGTTGTCGGCGCGGCCGCGCACGGCTTCGAACTCGCCATCCGCATGCCCGGCATCATCTGCATGTTCGTGTCGGGCATGGTGATGTCGCCCGCGGGCGTCGTCGTCGCGAGCTTGACCGAAGACGCGGTGCCCGGCATCGCCATGCCCGGCGACATGTGCGTGCCGGACGAAAGGTGGCCGGCCGCGGAGTTGCTGCCCGCGGAGGCCGCGGGGGTCGGCGCGGTGGCCAGGGCCACGCTCAGCAGGACGGCGGTGGCCACGCCGGCGGTCGCGGGCGCCAGGATCCCCCGCTGGCGCTGCACCGGGCGTCCCAGCCGGGCGGCCAGCACCCAGGCGCACCCGGCGATCAGGAGCACCTCGAGCACCGCGGTCAGCCCGTCGCCGAAACCGGACAGCCCCGCGGCCGGCGGCGTCGTGCCGATGGCATCCCCGGTGGCAGCGGTGATGATGAACCCGGCCAGCACGGCGCCGCCCAGAGCCGCTCCGCTCCACAGCAGCGGCCGGGACGGGCGGACCGCGATCGCGATGGCCCACGCCAGTTGCGCCCAGGCCACCACGATCATGTAGACGCTGTACAGCCAGTACTGCTGAAAATGATCAGACGCGATCGCGAAGTGAATCACGGCGGCGGCGATGCTCACGATGGCCAGGCAGTACGCCACGATTTTGCCCAAAGGGACGCTGTCGTGGTCAGGCGAGCGGATTGGTTCGTCTGCGTCAGCCATAACGGAATGCTCCTGTCCGGTCAGGTCGTAATGACCGGACGAACCGCGAGAGGTCGGTCCGGCTTCTTTTCCTCATGCGATCCATGCTGCGGCAAACCCGCCCGTGAGACATCCAGCCCCGGGTCCATTTACCGGGCCACGTAGTACACCCGTGAATGTAGGCCCCCAGTTTGAGATGCCCGGCCCCGCCTAAACCTCATGCCAGGCCCAGGCCGGAAGGCTAAGGCGGCTATTCACGCCCGGGCACGCCCCGGGGGGCGGAACGCGGCGAAGGGGTTGGTCACCACGAGCGTGCGGGCCGCGAAGCGGTAGAGCGTGGCCGGCCTGCCGCCCAGCGCGGTGGGCCGGGCGGCCTCGGGTGTGGCCTCGATGACGTCGCGGCGGGTCAGGATTCGCTGCAGGTTGGTCGCGGAGACCGGGTGGCCAAGCGCGCCCGCGTAGATGTCGCGCAGCCGGGCGATCGTGAACGTCTCGGGGGCCAGGGCGAAGCCGATGTTGGTGTAGGACAGCTTGGCGCGCAACCGCTCGCGGGCCGACGCGACGATCGACCCGTGGTCGAAGGCGGTCGGCGGCAGGTCCGGCACGGGGTGCCAGGCCGTGTCCGCGGGGATGTGCGGCTCGACGTCGGCGGACACCAGCGCCAGGTAGGCCGTGGCCAGCACGCGGCCTCTCGGGTCGCGCGCGGGGTCGCTGCGGGTCTCGAGTTGTTCCATGTGCGCGATCGCGGTGACGTCGACCTTGGTGGCCAGGTGACGCCCGAGGGACGTGCCGAGGCGCTCGTCCGCGCCGAGGGGCCCGCCGGGCAGTGACCACCGGCCCTCGAACGGCGGCGCGGCGCGCTGCCACAGCAGGACGTGCAGGCCGGCCGGGCGGACCTGGAGCACGACGGCCAGGACCTCGTGCCGGAACGTGGCCTGCGGGCCGTCCTCGGCGGCCGGGGACGCGGGCGATCTGGCCGGTGATCTAGGAGCGGGCACGCAGGCATGATACTGTGCTCAACATGAGGTTTTAGACTATAAGTTGAAAACCTCAAGGCGAAAACCCTGGAAACATATGTTTCGGGCGGAGGGGACAGCCCATGACCAGCACGGTAACCACCGGTCCTGCCGGGGGTCCCGGGGCCGAAGGCCCTGGCGTCGGGGGCCCTGGCGTCGGGGGCCCTGGGGCCGGGGGTCCTGGGGCCGGGGGTCCCGGGGCCGGGGACTCCGCGGGGGCTGATTTTGCGGGCGAGGACTGGGCGCGGGAGGTCAGGCGGCTGGCGCGGGAGCGCGACGCCGTGATCCTCGCCCACAACTACCAGGCACCGGAGATCCAGGACGTGGCCGACCACGTCGGCGACTCGCTCGCGCTGTCCCGGCTGGCCGCCGCCTCGGACGCGAGCACGATCGTGTTCGCCGGGGTGTATTTCATGGCCGAGACGGCCAAGATCCTCGCCCCCGGCCGGACCGTGCTGATCCCGGACTCCCGGGCCGGCTGCTCGCTGGCGGACAGCATCACCGCGGACGAGGTGCGCGCGTGGAAGGCCGAGCACCCCGGGGCGGCCGTGGTCGCGTACGTCAACACCAGCGCCGAGGTCAAGGCGGAGTCCGACGTCTGCTGCACCTCGGCCAATGCCGCGCAGATCGTCGCGTCGCTCCCGGCCGGGCAGGAGATCCTGTTCCTGCCCGACCAGTTCCTCGGCGCTCACGTGCGCCGGGTTACCGGGCGCGACAACATCCGGGTCTGGCTGGGCGAGTGCCACGTGCACGCGGGCATCAGCCCGGGGGAACTGCGCCGCAAGGCGGCCGCGCAGGCCGACGCCGAGCTGTTCATCCACCCCGAGTGCGGCTGCTCGACCGCGGCGCTCTGGCAGGCGGGCGAGGGTGACCTGCCCGCCGGCCGCACCCGGGTCCTTTCCACCGGCGGCATGCTGGAGGCCGCCCGCACCACCACGGCCCGGGCCGTGCTGGTGGCCACCGAGACCGGCATGCTGCACCAGTTGCGGCAGGCCAACCCAGCGGTGCGGTGGGAGCCGGTCAACCCCGGCGCCGTGTGCCGGTTCATGAAGATGACCACGCCGGCCGCCCTGCTGCGCTGCCTGCGCGACGGCGTGGAGGAGGTCCACGTCGCTCCCGGCGTCGCGCAGCGGGCCCGGCGGGCCGTGCAGGCGATGGTCGCGGTCGGGACGCCGTCGGCGGCGGGCGAATGAGCATGCCGCGCCTGCGCCCCCTGCCCCGCTGTGCCTCCCGCTGGGAACGCGACGCCGACGTGGTGGTCGTGGGGTCGGGAGCGGCGGGCCTGAGCGCCGCGCTGGCCGCCGCGGGCCACGGCCTGCGCGTGCTGCTGGTCAGCAAGGAAGGCCTGGGCGGCGGCGCTACGCCGCTGGCCCAGGGCGGCCTGGCCGCCGCGATCGGCCCCGGGGACACCGCGGCCCGGCACCAGCAGGACACGCTGGCCGCGGGGGCCGGGCTGTGCGACCCGGCCGCGGTGGCGACCCTGGTGTCCGAGGCGCCGTCCGAGATCGACCGCCTGGCCGCGTTCGGCGCCCGGCTCGAGCGGACCCGGCTGCACCTCGAAGGCGGGCACAGCCGCCGCCGCATCGTGCACGCCGGGGGCGACGCGGCCGGCGCGGAAGTGCACCGGGTCCTCTCGGCCGCGCTGCGCGCCAGCCCGGTCGAGGTTCTCACCCGCGCGGTCGCGCTGGACGCGCTGCTCGACGAGCAGGGCCGGGCGCGCGGGGTGCTGGTCGGCGTGGCCCTCGACGGCGGCCAGGTGCTGCGGCCGGGAACCGTGCGCGCCGGGGCCGTGGTCCTGGCCACGGGCGGGTTCGGCCAGGCGTACGCGACGACCACCAGCCCGGCCGGGGTGACCGGCGACGGGCTGGCCCTGGCCGCCCGGGCCGGAGCGCGGCTGCGGGACGTCGAGTTCGTGCAGTTCCACCCGACCGTGCTGTGGCGCCCCGCGGCCAGCGGTCAGTGCCCGCTGATGACCGAGGCGCTACGCGGCGCCGGGGCGACCCTGGTCGACGCGGCCGGCTCGCCGGTCATGGCCGGGTGCCATCCGCGCGGCGACCTGGCGTCCCGCGATGTCGTGTCCGCGGTCATGGTGCGGCGGATGGCCCGCGACGGCGCCGACCACCTGTGGCTGGATGCCACCGCGCTGGGCCGCGCGGTGCTGGAGCGTGACTTCCCCACGGTGACCGCCGCGTGCCGGGCGCGGGGGATCGACCCGGTGGCCGAGCCCGTCCCGGTCGCGCCCGGCGCGCACTACGCCTGCGGCGGCATCCTGGCCGACATGGACGGGCGGACCAGCGTGCCCGGCCTGTTCGCCGTGGGTGAGGTGGCCTCGACGGGGGTGCACGGAGCCAACCGGCTCGCGTCCAACTCGGTGACCGAGGCGCTGATCGCTGGGCGGCGCGCTGGTGACTTGCTCGGCCGCGGGCGGACTGGGCCGGGGGCCCGGTCCTGCGCCCCGGCTGAGCCGGCTGGGGCGGACGGGGCGGGCGGGGCGAGTACCCCGGAGGCGGGCGGAACGCTCGCCGGGGTCAGCCCGGCCGCCCGCCCGGCCCTGGCTCACGCCATGTCCCGGCACGCCGGGGTGCTGCGGGACCGCGCGGGCCTGAACCGGCTGCTGGACACCCTCGCTCAGGCCCCGGCGGCCGCCGGGGTGCTGGACCTGCCCACCGTGGAGGCCACCAGCCTGCACACGGTCTCGGTCCTGGTCGCGCTCGGTGCCCTGGCCCGGGCCGAGAGCCGGGGCTGCCATCGCTGGCGGGACGTGCCCGCGGTGTGCGACGGCCACGCCACCCACACCGACCTGCTCGCGCAGGACGGGCAGGCCGCGATTCTCGGCCCGGTCGGAGCGAGCACATGACCCTGCACCCGGCGGTGGCGAAGGCCCTGCTCGCGGCCGGGCTCGACCCCGGCGACACCGAGCGGGCGGTGCGCGCCGCGCTCGACGAGGACTTCCGTTACGGCCCCGATGCCACTTCGGCGGCCACGGTCGGCTCCAACGCGGTGGGCGTGGCCAGCGTGGTGGCCCGCCAGCCTGGCGTGCTGGCGGGCGTCCCCGTGGCCCTGGCGGTGCTCGACGCGGCGGGGGTGGCGCCACAGTCGGCGGAATCGCCGCGTTATGACACAGCAAAGATCGGCCCGGGAGACGAGGTCCTGCGCATAACCGCGCCGCTGCGAGCCTTGCTGGGCGCGGAAAGAACGCTGCTCAACTTCATGACGCACCTGAGCGGGATCGCCACGTGCACGCGCGCGTGGGCCGACGCCGTGGCGGGCACCGGCGCGCGGGTGCGCGACACCCGCAAGACCACGCCGGGCCTGCGCCAGTTGGAGAAGTACGCCGTGCGGTGTGGCGGCGGGACCAACCACCGGCTCGGGCTGGGCGACGCGGCCCTGATCAAGGACAACCACGTGGCGGCCGCGGGCGGAGTCGCGGCCGCGATCGCGGCGGTGCGCGCCGCCGCTCCCCGCCTGCCGCTCGAGGTCGAGTGCGACACGCTGGAGCAGGTCGCCGAGGCGCTGGCCGCGGGCGCCGGGCTGATCCTGCTCGACAACATGAGCCTGGCCGGGTTGCGCGCGGCCGTGGCCATGGCCCGGCGCCGTCCCGGGGTCCGGCTGGAGGCCAGCGGCGGCCTGCGGCTGGCGGAGGCCAGGGCGGTGGCGCAGACCGGCGTGGACTATCTCGCCGTGGGCGCGCTAACGCACTCAAGTCCCGCGCTCGACCTGGGCCTGGACCTGCCGGGTCCGGCGGGTCCGGCGGGTGCTACGGGTGCGGCGCGGGGAGCGGGCCGGGCGGGTGCGGTGGGCGCAGACAGCGGCGGGCTATCCGGCGGCCAGGGCTAGGAGCGTGACGCCCACGGCGACCAGGCAGGCGCCGCCGAACCGGGCCAGCCCGACGCGTTCGCGCAGCACGATCGCGGCCAGGGCGGTGCCGATGACCACGCTGGACTCGCGGACCGCGGCCACGGGCGCGGCGGCGGCCAGGCGCAGGCCCTCCAGGGCCAGGTCGTAACCGCCGATGATGCCGATGCCGATGACCGCGGTGCGCGGGCGCAGTTCCCGGCGCAGCGGTTGCAGGCCCTTGGCCCGCACCACCATGGCCAGGTAGGGGACCCCGAGCAGCGTCATGACCACCTCGAAGTAGGCGAACGGGCTGGCCAGGCTCACCCCGTGCTTGTCGACCAGCGTGTAGCCGGCGATGCAGACCGCGATCAGCAGCGCGATGCCGGTATCGGCGAAGCCGCCCGCGAGCCGTATCCCGCGGACCGCTACCGCACCGACCGCGACCAGCAGCACCCCGACCAGTTCGCCCGCGCTGGCGTGGACATGCAGCGCGGCCAGGCCGATCAGCAGCACGAGCACCGGGGCCATGCCGCGGGCCAGCGGGAAGACCAGGCTCAGCTCGGCCCGCCGGTAGGCCGTAGCCAGCAGCGTGAAGTAGGCGAACTGCAACACCGCGGACGCGGCGATGAAGGGCCAGGCCGCAGCCGGGATACCGCCGAAGGCCAGCGCCGGGGCGAACAGGATGACGCCCAGGGCGATCGCGACGGCGGTCGCGGCCTCGGTATCGTCGGCCAGCTTCAGCAGCAGGTTCCACACGGCGCTGGCCACCGCCGAGGCCAGGGCAAGCGCCAGCGCGGTTACGGGCATCACGCGCTCCGCAGGGCTGCGTGGCGGCTCGCTACTGCGCTGCGGGTAGTACCGCTACTCTGATCCTTCATGAATAAGGATAGCAGTATCGACACGGTGACCGGCGCCATCCGGGCCGAGGCCGGGCGCCGCGCGGCCGGGGACCGGCTGCCCTCGACGCGCGAGTTCGTGCACCGCCTCGGGGTCAGCCCGGTGACCGTGTCCCGGGCCCTGGCCGCCCTGGTCTCCGAGGGGGTCGTGATCACCCGGCCGGGCGAGGGCAGCTTCGTCGCGGCCCGGCCCGTGCGCGCCGTGCCCTCGGCGGACGACTTCGCCTGGCAGACACTCGCGCTCGGGGAACGGCGGACGAGCGCCGAGGCGGTCCTGCCCTCCCTGGAAGAACCGCCGGGCGAGGAGATCCCGCTGGCCAGCGGGTACCTGCATCCTTCCCTGCTGCCGATCCGGGCGCTGGCCGCCGCCATGGCCCGGGCCGGGCGGCGACCCGACGCCTGGCAACGACCCCCGGTCACCGGCATCGACGGGCTGCGCGCCTGGTTCGCGCGCAGCACGGGCGGCCAGGTCGACGCGGCCGACGTGATCGTCACCTCGGGCGCCCAGGGCGCCCTGACTGCCGCGTTCCGGGCCCTGCTGCCGGCCGGGAGCGCGCTGCTCGTCGAGTCGCCCACGTATCCGGGTGCGCTCGCCGTCGCCGCGTCGGCCGGGATCAGGACCGTCCCGGTGCCGGTGGACCAGGACGGGATCAGGCCCGACGCGCTCGCCCAGGCGTTCGCGGCCACCGGGGCCCGGGCGGTCTACTGCCAGCCCGCCTTCCAGAACCCGGCCGGCGTCGTGCTGTCCGCGCCGCGCCGCGGACAGGTGCTCGAGGCCGCGGCCGCGGCCGGAGCATTCGTGATCGAGGACGACTACGGCCGGTGGCTGGCGCACGAGCGGCCCGCGCCGCCGCCGCTGCTCACCCAGGACTCCGACGGGCGGGTGATCCACCTCACCTCGCTGACCAAGCCCGCGTCGCCTTCGCTGCGGGTCGGCGCGCTGATCGCGCGCGGCCCGGTCGCGGAACGGCTGCGGGCCGTGCGCGTGGTCGACGATTTCTTCGTCAGCCGGCCGCTGCAGGAGACCGCGCTGGAACTGGTCAGCTCACCCGCGTGGCCCCGGCACGTCGCGAACCTGGCCCGGGCGCTCGCCACCCGGCGGGCGACCCTGGCCCTGGCACTGGCGCAGCGCCTCCCTGACTTCACGATCCCGGTCATGCCCGCCGGAGGCGCGAGCCTGTGGGTGCGCCTGCCCGCCGGCGTGTCCGACGAGCGGCTGGCCAGCCAGGCCAGCCGTCACGGCACCGTGATCAGTCCCGGCCGCAATTTCCATCCGGCCGAGCCGCCCGGATCGTTCATCCGGCTCAGCTTCGCCGCCGCCGCCCGGCCCGAGGACCTGCACGAGGGCGTCCGCCGCCTGGCCCTGGCCCGGTCCGCCGCCTGACCCGGCCCGTCATTCGCTGCCAGGCGCGGTGACGAAGTCGATCAACTCCTCGACCCGGCCCAGGAACTCGGGCTCCAGGTCCGCGAACGACGTCACCGAGCGCAGGATGCGCTGCCACGCGGCGCCGGTCTCCTGCCGCCAGCCGATCGCGGCCAGCACGCCTTCCTTCCAGGGCTGGCCGGGCGGTACCCGGGGCCAGGCCCCGATGCCCAGCACGGACGGCTTGACCGCGGCCCAGACGTCGATGAACGGATGGCCGACGATCAGCACGTGCGGCGACCGCACCTGGGCCGCGATCCTGGTCTCCTTGGACCCGGTCACGAGGTGGTCGACCAGCACGCCCAGGCGGCGGGCGGGGTCGGGGGCGAAGTCGGCCACGATCGCGGGCAGGTCGTCGATGCCTTCGAGGTACTCCACGACCACGCCGACATCGCGCAGGTCATCGCCCCAGATCTTCTCGACCAACTCGGCGTCGTGGCGGCCCTCGACGTAGATCCGGCTCGCCTTCGCGACCTTTGCCCGGCTCGGCGGCGCGGCGATCGACCCGGACGCCGTGCGCCCGCCCGGCCTGGTGGCCGAGCCCGGCCCGCCGGTTGCGCCCGGCCCGCCTGGTCTGGCGGGCGTGGGCCGGACCAGCATGACCGGCTTGCCCTCCAGCAGGAAGGCGGCCGGGCTGAGCGGGAACACCCGCCGCCGTCCGTGCCGGTCCTCCAGCGTGACCGCGTCCTTCTCGCAGAAGACCACGGCGCCGCAGAACTCGCCGGCCCGGTCCTCGACCACCAGCCCGCGTTCGGCGGCCACGCGCGGAAGCTCGCGCTGGCCCGGTCGTCGGCGTCCCTCCGCGAGCACGTCCGGTCCGTAATGCCTGCTCCGCACGGGTCGTCCTCCTCGCGACTGCTCGGTGCTGGGCTCTGGCGGCCCGTGGCGCTGGGCGTGGCGCCCCGAAGCTCACGGAAAGTACCGTACTGAGCCCGTGGCCGCCGCGGCGCGACGCCACGCGGCGACTCGGCGTTTCTGCGGGTTGAGCACGGTGCGGACGCCGCGGACGGCGTGGCCGTGGGCGGGCACCACCACGCGGCCGTGCGCGGCCCCTGTTCGCGCACGGCCGGCGATGGCGGTTATCGGGGCGACGACGTTCATGTCCTGGGTCCTTAGCTGCGCTGACGGGCGGCGGGTCGGTGCGGGCCTGACACTGGTAAGAGCCGCGAGAACCGCTGCGCCAACAATTTCTCGCGAAGTTTTTCGCCGACTTTTTGCCGCGTGGCGGTGCCCGGCGGTCGGCGCGGCGGGCAGACCGGGGGGCGCGGGGCGGAGAATCCAGGCGGACGGCGCGGCAGAGACGCCGGCGGACGGGATGGCGGGGGAGTCAGGCCGGGCACCCCGGTTTCCATGATCTGGGTTGATGACGCGCGCATATCGCACGAGAACCACCCAGATCATGAAAAAGCCCATCTGGCCGGGCGCAACGGGATCTCTCGCGGCGCTCCCGTAACGCGCGCACCACAAGGGTGACGGCCAGGAGTCAAGGCAACGGGTTAGTTCGAGACGGGCCCTGTACGCGGGCCAGTCACCTGGTCATGGGCTGGCTGGCGGAAGTGCCGGTGCCGCACGCTGGTCGTGGCCTAGGTCTGATACGGCAATCGGTTCGAACCTGGCTGGTCCCCGTGCGGCACAGTCCCTCCTGTGCCAGCGCGGCCCGACCTGCGACTTCTGGCAGCTCACGTGAACGATGGCGAGTGCGGCCCGGACGGTGGCACCGGCCTTCACCTCGATCGCGATCGCTCGACCGAGCAGGTGCCGTGGACACCTCGCCGCATGCCAGGTGGTCGTTTGGCCGCTCTTCGGCTGGGGTCTTGGGCGATCGCTACGACTCCTGGGCGGCTCGCTGGGTGATGGCCTGGAGGGTGCGCACGGTGGTCTCGATGTCGCGGACGTCGAACTGGCCCAGCAGCCGGGCGGTCGGGGCGGCGATGTACTCGCGCAGGCCGCGGTGCAGGGCGGTCCCTTCGTCGGTCAGGTCGACCCGCGCGTCGCCCCGGATCAGCCCGTCGGCTTCGAGCTGGGCGAGCAGGTCGCGGGTGGAGCCGGCGTCCAGGTTCGGCGAGCCCTCGAGGTCGCGGCTCAGCGCGTCGCGGGACAGCCCGGGCCCGCGCGTGGCGATCAGCTGCAGCGCGTACCAGGTCTCGGGCTTGGTGTCGCGCTGGGCCAGGTGCTCGGTCAGCGTGGCGGTCATGGTCCGCTCCGCGAACGCCAGCGCCTGGCCGAACTGACCGAAAACAGCCGGCGGTGTGGTCATGACGGGCTCCGTTCCCGGGGTGTTCCCCTACAATCGACAGGTACCTGTCCACCATAGGTCGATAGACAGGTGGCTGTCTATTTATGGAAGCGAACCTTCCCGGGCGCCCGCTGATCGGGTTGCTGCTGCGGCTGGTCTACCAGCACTACTCGCAGGACATCGACGCCGCGCTGCGCGACGCGGGCTTCGACGACATCCGGCCATCGGCCGGGAGCGTGTTCCCGCTCGTGCCGCCGGAGGGGATCACGGTCTCGCGCCTGGCAGAACTGGCCCGGATGCGCAAGCAGTCGATGGCTCAGGCCGTCGACCAACTCGAGCGCACGGGCTACGTCGAACGCCGCCCGAACCCTCGCGACCACCGCTCCCGGCTGGTGTTCCTCACCCCGCGCGGCCAGAGCGTGCCCCCGGTCACGCACGCGGCCGCCGAGCGTGTGGAAGCGCGCTGGGCCGAGCTGACCAGCGCGGCCGAGTTCGAAGCGCTGCGTACCACGCTGCTGCGCCTGCTCACCGAGCTAAAGGATCAGTAGCGGCGCCCGGGGCTCGCGGCAAGTCAGGGCGCCTGGCGCAGCCGATGCCATCTGACTAACCCGCGGGCTATATCCCGGCGGGCCGCGACGATTGCATCATGGCAATCACGTTCCGGGGAGATGCCCGGGAGGCGCGGGGAGGTAGCTGTGAGCGACGAATCGGCCTTCTCTTCGGGCGACACGCAAGACGACCTGATGGCCAGGGTGGACACCTCGGTGCCGGTCTCGGCCCGGATCTGGAACTACTGGATGGGCGGCGAGGACTATTACCCCGTCGACAAACAAGCCGGCGACGCGTACGCGCAGTTATCTTCTGGCGTCTTCGACCTCGCCCGCTCGTCCCGGCTCTTCCTGGCCCGCGCGGTTCGCTACGCGGCCGGTGAAGCGGGGGTGCGCCAGTTCCTGGACATCGGTTCTGGCCTGCCCAGCCACGACCCCACGCACGAGGTCGCCCAGGGGGTCGCGCCAGCGGCGCGGGTCGTATATGTGGACAAGGACCCGCTCGTGCTCGCGCACGCGCGGGCGCTGCTGGCCAGCAAGCCTCACGGCGGCACCGACTACATCGAAGCCGACCTCTACGACCCGGACGCGCTGATGAGCCTCGCCCGGGCGAAGCTGGATTTCGCCCAGCCCGTCGCGATCATGCTGATGGGAGTCATGGGCCACGTCGGCAACGCGGGCGAAGACGACGACGCGGGCGAAGACGACGACGCGGTGGCCAGGTCGATCGTGGACCGCCTCAAGGAAGCCCTGCCCTCCGGCGGCTGTCTCGTGATGTACGAGGGCGTCAACACCGACCCCGCTCAGGACGAGGCGCTGCGGCAGTACAACGAGAGCGGGGCCGTCCCGTACCGGGTGCGGCGCCCCGACCAGGTCGTCCGGTTCTTCGACGGCCTGGACGTTGTCGATCCCGGCGTGGTGCCGATCTACGAGTGGCGCCCCGAGCCGGGCCCGGCCAGCCCCCCTGTCGTGCCAGCTTTCGGCGGGGTCGGAAAGAAGCCCTGAGCCCCGGTCGGTCCGGCTGGCCTGGCAGTAGTAAATTCAGTTGACCGTCTTATCCATTGACTATAAGTTGGCCGCGCATCACTCACGGCTGGGGAAGGGCGCGGGCAGGCGATGGCGGCTGGGGCAGGGCGGGCGAGGTTCTCGATCGGTTTGGCGCTGACCGCGGGTTGCGCCGCGGCCGTCCTGACCGCGGGCACGGCGGGGCACGCGGCAACGGGGCACGCGGCAACGGCCACGGCCATGAGGCAGAACGCGGCGGCGCGGACGGTCGCTAGCGCCACGGGGACCGTGACGACAAGCGCGCCGGCGACATCGCCGGTGAACGTGCTGACCGCGCCGACGCTGATCGCTCACACCGCGGCGGGGGACGTGGGGTACCGCGTGGTGGGCCAGGGCCCCCCGTTGCTGCTCATCATGGGGCGGGGCGGGTCCATGGACAACTGGGCGCCTTCGTTCGTCGACGCCCTGGCCGCCCGGCACCGGGTCGTGGTGTTCGACAACGCCGGGGTGGGCCAGACGGCCGCGGTCGGCTCGCCGCTGACCATCCCGGCCATGGCCGACCAGACCAGTGCCCTGATCACCGCGCTGCGGTTGCGCCGCCCGGCGGTGCTCGGCTGGTCCCTGGGCGGCATGGTCGCTCAGGCGCTGGCCGCGGCGCACCCCGGTCAGGTCGGACGGCTCATCCTGGCCGCGACCCAGCCGGGGACCGGGCGGGCGCTGCCGATCCCGCCCGCGGCTCAGGCCGCGCTGGACAGCACGAACCCGGAAACGGTGCTGTCCGTGCTGTTCCCGCGCGACCAGGCCGCCGCCGCGCAGGCCTACCTGCGGGGCATCCTGGAGTACCCGGGGTTCTACGAGGCACCCGCCGCCGTCAGCCAAAGCCAGGACGCGGCGATCGCGCAGTGGATGGCCGGGCAGGTTCCCGTGGGTCACCAGCTAGGAAGGCTCCGGGTGCCGACCCTGGTCGCCGACGGCACCCGGGACCGCCTCGATCCGGCGTTCAACGACGTGCTCCTGGCCCGCGGCATCCGCGGCGCCCGGTTGCTGCTGTTCCCCGACGCCGGGCACGCGTTCCTGTTCCAGGACGCGGCGCAGTTCACCGCGGCCGTCGAGTGGTTCCTGCGCTGGCGCACCGGGCCGGTCGGCTGACGTGGGCGACCGCCGGTTAGCGCAGCGCCGGGCTGGCCGGCCGCTGCGACTGCCGCGGCGGCGACTTCCGCGTCAGCGTGCCGCGCGGCGACGCCTACCTGCTCAAGTCCGTGCTGCACGACTGGACCGACGAGCAGTGCCGGGTGATCCTGGGATGCTGCGCCGAGGCGGCGCTAGCGAACAGTTAGCGGGCGTCAGGCCCATATGGCTAATAATCACCACATGGTGTACTTGACCGGGCGCGCCCCGGGTATTCGATGCGCGGCCGTGGCCGGGTCGGCGCTGCTCGCCGCGGCCGTGACGCTCGCCGCCCCCGCGACCGAGGCCGGCGGGGCAGCCACGGCGGCCACGGCCGCGACCTGCGCTACCGCCCAGGGGCCGTTCCGCGACGACGGGACTAAGGTGCTGGCCGCCGACGGCTCGGTCTTTATCCCGTACGGGATCACGGTGCCGGGCCTGGCTCACTCTGACTACCAGGACTTCACCAGCGCCGACGACGCCCAGATACAGGCCACCGCCCAGGACTGGTGCGCCAACACCGTCCGCCTCCAGGTGTCCCAGGACACCCTGGTCGGGGCCGGCGGCACGCAGGACAACACGGCCTTCATGGCCGCGATCGAGGCCGAGGTCAGCCTGGCCGAGAGCTTCCACCTGGTCGTGGTCATCAACGCCCAGACCCAGGACGTGGGCAAAGAGCCGGGGCCGACGCACGCCACGCACGTGTTCTGGGCCGACATCGACAGCGTCTACGGCCACGACCCGCAGGTGGTCTTCGACCTGTTCAACGAGCCGCACGTGAACGCGGGCAGTACCGCGGCGGACTGGAAGCTGTGGCAGGTCGGCGGCACCGTCAACGGCACCTACTACCCGGGCATGCAGGGGCTGCTCAACCAGGTGCGCGGCGACGGCGCCACCAACCTGGTCTGGATCGAGGGGCCGTTCACCGCCAGCACCCTGGCCCAGGTGAAGTCTTACCCGGTCACCGGCGGTCCCTTGATGTACGCCATCCACCACCCGACTGGCGCGCACAACTCCTCGGTCTGGTGGGCCGACTTCGGCTACCTGGTCAAGCAGGGCATCGCCCCGGTCGTGGACGGCGAGTGGACCAACTACGCCCTGCCCGGCAAGTCGGAGTGCTGGACGGACGCGCCCACCGCGGTCCCCGCGTTCCTGAAGTACCTCGGCAACCACGGCATCGGCATGACCGCGTGGAAGCTAGTGCCTGGCGTCCTGCTGGAGTCGGCCAGCTTCACCGACCCGACGCACATCGACACCACGAGCTGGAACTGCACCACATCCGGCCTCAACCAGGGCGCGGGAAATCAGATACTCGGCTTCTTTGAGAGCCATAACGATAGTCCCGGTGCCAGCCCAGCCACTTAAATGGCGGTGTGACTGGCGGGAAAATCGCACGGGTCCCGGACGTCCATGGCCGCCATGGCATCCGGGACTCGCGCGTCGTGCTGCTGACCGTCACCGCGGGAGCGGTGAACGCCGTGTCGTTCCTGGCCCTGGGCAAGGTGTTCAGCAGCGTGATCACCGGGAACTTGGTGCTGCTCGGGGTGGCCGCGACCACAAGCGCCTCCAGCGTGGCGATCCACAGCGGCGTGGCCCTGGCCGGATATTCGGCTGGCGTCCTGGCGGGCGCCCCGCTCGCGGCCAGGGGCGGTGATCACCCCGGTACCTGGCCTCCGAGCGTAACGACCGCGCTGGCCGCGGAATTTTGCGTAATGGCCGGATTCTGCGTGGGCTGGGAGTTGTCAGGGGGTCATCCGCGCGGCGGAGCGCAGATGGCGCTGCTGATCGTGCTCGCGGCGGCCATGGGAATGCAGAGCGCCGCGGTGCGCCGGCTCGGCCAGATGTCGAGCACGTACCTGACGAGCACGCTGACCGCCGTGCTGGCCGCGCTGGTCACCGGGAACAAGCACGACGGGCTGGTCCGCAGCCTCGGTGCGCTGGCCGCCATCGTCGCCGGCGCGGTCGCGGGCGGCATCCTGACCAGGTCCGCGCACGCCTGGCTGCCCGCGGTGATCCTGCTTCCGCTGGCCCTGGTGATCGTCGGCTCGCTCACCGACCCCGCCCGGGCCGCGGCCCGCGACTAGCGGCCCGGACCTGAGGCCCGGGCCGCCCGTCACGGTCGTGCTCAGGCGCGAGCCGCCCGCGCGCGGGCCGGGCGTACCTGCGCCGCCGGCGCGGTGCGGATCGGCTCGGCGTCGCGGGCCGGGGCGGCGCTGACAGCCGCGGTCGCGGCCGTCCGGCGCGCAGCCGACTCGTAGGCGTTCAGCGTCTCGCGGCCGATGCGCTCCCAGGCGTACCGGGACTTCGCGCGGTCGGCGGCCGCGATCCCGTAGGCCTCGAGCCGCAGCGAGTTGGCCAGCAGCTTGCGGATCCGCAGGGCCAGTTGCGCGGGTGTCGCGGGCGGTGTGAGCAGGCCCGTGGTCATGTCGATAACCGCGTCCTGCTCGGCGCCGACGGCGGAGGTGACCACCGGCGTGCCGGAGGCCATGGCCTGGATCGCCATCGTGCCGACGGGCTCGTACGCCGAGGTGCTGACCAGCAGGTCGGCCGAACGCAGCAGCGCCGGCAGGTCACCCGGCGCCACGTGCCCGGTCCACACGAGCCGGTCGGCGACCCCCAGCTTCCTGGCCATGCGCAGCAGGTTCTGGTAGGCGGGATCCTGGCCCATTTCCTGGTCCGGGCCGCCCATGATCACGAGTTCGGCCTCGGGGATCTCGGCCAGCGCCCGCACGGCGATGCCGAGGCTGCGCGGGTCGGCCAGCGGCTGCGCCGCCAGCAGCCGGGGCCGCTTGGTGCGCTCCGCCGCCGGGCCTTCCGGCGAGAACTCGGTGGTGTCAACGCCGCACGGCACCATCCTCAGCTTGGCCCGGGACACGCCCAGCCGGGCGAGGTCGGCCAGTTCCTCGGTGGAGCTGGCCAGGACGACATCGGCGCTGCGCGCGAGGCACGACTCGAGGCGGACCCGCGCGTCCGGCGGCGGCCCGGACCGGCCGTGGCGCTGCTCCGCGGCGCCGAGCGAGGTGAATGTCTGCACCACGGGCACGTTCAGGCCCCTGGCTCCGGCCAGCGCGGCCAGGCCCATGGTCCAGGAAAAGGCGTGGATCATGTCGGGCGGGGTCCGGCGCCAGCGCTGCGCCAGGTAGTTCGCGAACTCGGGCAGGTGCGGGGTCAGCTTGTCCGCGTCCAAGGGGCTGGGCGGGCCCGCGGTCACGTGCTCGACGGTGACGCCGGGGGCGACGATCGCGCTGTCGGGCAGCGCTCGCGAGTCACGGCGGGCGTAGATGGTGATGCGGTGGCCGAGATCAGCGAGCGCCTGCGCCAGGGAGGTGACGCGGGCGGCCTCGGCGGCGGATTCCGGGGTGGCGTGGGGGGCGAGCGGGTTGCTGCAACGTGCGACGAGAGCGATCCTCATCACGGGCCTCCAGGTGGTTTAGCCGGGGGTCGCGACGTGACCTGGAGGAACCGACTCTGGCTCGGGAGCCTGTCCTGCGCTGAACTCCTACACGGAACAGCAAGAAGGCACACCCCAGTGACACGCCACAACAGCGTGAGGGTGTGCCTGCGTCGTAAGCACCGTCCGGAAGACTACCTTCCCTGGTGCCCGTCGTTCAAACACGGATCCGGCGATCGATTTTGCGGTTCTCTGCGGACGGGTCCGGACTGCCGCCCGGCAGCCGGGGAACTGCCGGGCGGCAGGCTTTCAAGCCGCTACCACCGGTACCAGCGACCGCGGCGACCTCCGCTGTCGGCCGCGCGGAACAGGAACCCGAGCAGCCAGAGCGCCAGGACCACCAGCGCGATCCACCACAGGATGTGGATGGCAAACCCCAGGCCGCCGAGAATGAGTGCAATCAGCAAGACCACAAGAATGATGGCCACCGCAAGCTCCTTTCAGGATGACGAGCGTTCTACTGCCCACCTGTGGCGCTTTAAACAAAACGGCGGCGGTGATATAAGGCCTTCACGCGGCCGTCAGGCTGGTCGGCGGGCGCCGAGGCGCGCCTGGCGCAGGGCCCGGGCGGAGGCGGTCCGGGGCGGTGTCAGGCTGGCGGCCGGTCGCCGAAGCTCATGTGCATCCGGACCGTGGTGCCGGTCGGGGTGGTCCTGATCTCGACCAGGTCGCACACGTGATTGACCAGGAACAGGCCGTGGCCGCGGCTGTCCGGGCCGCGGCGGATGCGCCCGGCGAGCGGGTCGGCGATCCAGCCCTGGTCCTGCGCCTGGCAGACGATCTCGTGCTCGTCGTGCCAGATCTGCAGCGTGCCGCCCGCCTTGGTGTGGCCCAGGGTGTTGGCGGCGACCTCGCTGGCCGCGAGCACCAGGTCGGCGCCGCGCTCGTCGCCGACCTGTGTGGTGCGCGCGTACCGTTCCACCAGCCGGCGCACCGGGGCCAGGTCGGTGTCGTAGCTGAGGGTCTGCGCCGTGTCGGGCGGCGACGGCAGCGCCTCGTCGCATTCCGGCGGGAACTGCCAGGGCACGCCGGGGCCCGTCATGGCCGCCGGCTGGCCGTTGCCCAGGTACTCACGGTGGGTGAAGCTGGCCCCGGTGATCGCGGACGGCTCCAGCCGCGCGACGTCATAGGCGCACACGATCGTGGCCCGGGCCCGGGAGAAGGCCAGGTTGATGAGCGCCTCGTGCCGGACGATCTCGCAGATCTCGGCCGAGGAGCGCTCCGGCCAGGCCGGCTGGCCGATCAGGTGCACGCGCTGGCCCGGGTGCTTGTCCATGAACGCCTGCAGGTCGGGGATGATCCGTGCCGGGTTGCGGCCGATGCCGGCGACGTCCCCGCACTGAATCTCGCCCGGCTCCGCGCCGAGTTGCTCATCGAGCAGGCGAACCTCGGCTTCCGGCAGCATGAGATACAAGGGCTCGCCGCGGGCCAGGCCGCCGCGCACGGAATCCAGGATCCGCGACCGGTACTCAGCCTGGTCGCGGTAGAAGAGCGCCACGTGCCGCAGGCCCGCGTCGCCGGCGTCGCCCGCGTCCGTCGTGGTCTGCGGCGCCCGGGAGGCACTCGCCCCGGAGGCACTCGGCGTGGCAGGCCCGGATGCCGCTATCGCGCGCGAACCATCGGCACGAGCGGAACTTCGGTTCTCCTGCCTCGCTATGACCGGACTTGCACCTCATTCAGACTCGGCGATGAGTTCCCCTCAGCCGTGCGCTCAGCCGGGCGGGGCGCCCGAACGCCTGCGGTTTGAGGATCAACCGGGAATACGCTGAAGCGAATGATATCTTCTCGGGGCGCCCTGTGATCCGGAGGTGTACGTGGCGGAACTCAGGCTCTCGTCTGAGCGCCGTGGTGACAGTCTGGTCGTGGCCGTCGGCGGTGAGCTCGACCTCGTGACCAGCCGTCAGCTCGACGAGCAGCTGACGCGCGCCCGCCGGGACCACCGCCAGATCATCCTCGACCTGACGGCGGTCGACTTCATGGACACTAGCTCGCTGGCCGTGATCGTCGGTCACTGGAAGTGGCTGCAGGCCGCGGGCGGGATGCTGGTGCTGGCCGGCGCCCGGTACCGGCACACCAAGACGCTGTGGATCACTGGCCTGGCCGACCGGCTTACGCTCTACGACACCGTCGACGAGGCGGTGGCCGCCGGGCAGGCCGCGGAGGGCACAGGGGACTGACCGCGGCCCGGCTCAGCGCACGTGGACCGCGACGAGGCACGCGTCGTCGTCGGTGTTCGACATGGCCTGCGCCACCACGTAGTCGGCGTAGCTGCTGATGTCGGCCACCGGGGCGCTGGCCACCTGGAGCAGCGCGTCCAGGGCGTCGTCGATCGGCCGGTCCCGTCGTTCGATGAGGCCGTCGGTGAACAGCAGCAGGACGTCCCCGGGCCGCAGCGACGTGGTCATCTCCGTGTACGCGGCGTCGGGGTCGGCGCCGAGCAGCAGGCCGTGCGGCAGGGCGAGCGTGCTGGCCCGCCCGTCGCGGACCAGGATCGGCGGCAGGTGGCCGGCCCGGGCCCAGCGCAGGGACCGGCCGACCGGGTCGTAGAGCCCGCATACGGCCGTGCCGACGATGCCCTCCGACAGGTGGCAGGCGGCGCTGTTCAGCCAGCCGAGCAGCGTGCCGGGGCCGGCCCCGGTCACCGCGAGGCCACGCAGGCTGTTGCGGATGGTGACCATCCCGGTCACCGCGTCCAGGCCGTGGCCCGCGATGTCACCGACCACCATCAGCACTTCCTTGCTGGGCAGCAGCACGGTGTCGTACCAGTCGCCGCTGACCAGGCTGCCCGGCCCGGACGGCCGGTAGCGCGCGGCCACGTCCAGCCCGGCCGCGGCCACGGGCTCCGACGACCGGGGCGTGATGGCCTGCTGCAGGCGCACGGCGAGGCGGTGTTCCTCCTCGGCGCGTTCCTCGGTGTCGGCGAGCTGCTCACGGGTGGCGGCAAAGGCCACCCAGGTGTGATAGTCGGCCGAGAGGTCCTGGTAGGCGCCCCGGACCGCGATCACGGTCCCGGCCGGGTCGGTCACCGGCTCGGCGTAGGCACGCACCTGCCGCACGCTGCCGTCGTCGGCTCGGATGACCCTGAACGCGGCGCCGCTCTCGATGTGGTCGCCCAGCAGCGCGTCGCGGAATCCGCGGACCACGGGCACGTCGTCGGCCGGCACGCGGGTATCCAGGTCGGCGAGGGGGACCGGGACGCCGGCGGGCTGGCCGAACAGCGCGAACGCCGCCTGGGTCCAGTGCACCTCTCCGGTGCGCAGGTTCTCCTCCCAGGAACCGATCCGCCCCATCCGCTGAGCCATCTGCAGCAGCGGCACGAAGCGGTCCGCGTCATCCGCCCCGTGCCAGGCCACGGCCACGCCGTCGTAGAGCCGGGCGATCCTGACCGCCGGAACCGGCTCGGCGGCATCCTGGCCGGTCTGCGCGGCGACCCGCTCGCCGCTCACGTACTGCGGATCGCCGGTCGACAGCGCGGTCACGCAGCAGTCGAACAAACCGCCGGCCGCCGCGGTGCCCGGGTACATCTCAAGCAGCCGCCGGCCGACCAGTTCGGTGCCGCCCCGCCCGGCCGGGTCGCGGAACCCGGCGCTGGCGTGCTCGATGCGGAAGTCGGCCACCTCACCGCAGGAGTCCCGCACCGCGTGCGCGAACAGAAACCCCTCCAGCAGGCCGTCCATCAGGCCGAAGGCCCAGGCTCCCCGGTACCGGGGAGTCTGGCCGCTGCCGGGGATCTGCGCGCTGAGCGCGTGGGCGGCCAGGTCGGCGAGGGCGTCGAGCTGCCGGCGCAGCGGGGCGGGGAACTCGGGCAGCGGGTCCGGCCAGCAGACCACCATGCTGCCCACGGTCACGCCCGAATCCCGCAGCGGCAGGCTGGCCCGGGCGCCGCCGGGCCAGCGGCCCATCAGCGGCCGGTCGTCGTCCTTGGGCGGCCCGGATGGCCACCAGATCTCGATCCCGTCCCGGGCGACCTCCATGGGAACCGCCCGCATATCGGGATGTATCCGGCGCCAGCGGCCGGCCTCTTGCGGCCCGAAGCCGGCCTGGCCCGCGAGTTCGAGGCCACCGTCCGGCTCGAGCAGCCACAGCGCCACCGCGACCGCGCCCGCCGCGGCCAGGGCCTCGTCCAGCAGGGCCGCGGCCACGGCCGTGCCGTCGGTGGCCGCGGTCGCCGCGGCCCAGGCCAGGCTGAGCCCGCCCGGGCCGGGGCCGTCCTGTCCGCCGCTCTCATCCGGCGGCGGCTGGTGAGTGATCTGCGCGGCCAGTCCGGCCACGGTGTCACCCGACTCCCGGGCCAGCCGCTCCAGTTGCCGCCTGGCGTCAACCGGCGAGCAGCCGAGCTGTTCCATGAGCACGCCGCTGGCCAGGTCGATCACGGAGCGCACCACGGTCTGGGAGTGCAGCCGGTCCAGTTCCTGCCGCTGCTGCGCCACCAGCGCCTTCAGCCGGGCGACATCGGTGTCGCTCGGTTCTGCCACGCTCACCCGCCTTCTGGCCGGCCACGTTCCCGCGGGCGGAGTCACACGCTACAACGTGCTTCGTCAACAGTGACTATTCTCCGCCAAGACAGGCAGTGACACGATCGGACTGTCACGCGCGGGACCTCCCGCTCTCCGGATGAAGGAGTTCCGATGACGACCACCCAGGAGAGGTCAGGCCAGTCGTCCGACAGTCGGCTGCAGCGCCTGCTGGTCGGCCTGACCGCGGTGCGCAGTGGAGACCTCAGCACGCGCTTGCCCGCGGCCGACGATCCGCTCATGGACGAGATCGCCGCGGTCTTCAACGGGATGAACGAGCAGCTCGCGCTCGTCACCTCCGAGGTGACCCGGGTGGCGCGCGAAGTCGGGACCGAGGGCCGGCTGGGCGGCCAGGCCGAGGTGCCGGGGCTGGCCGGGACCTGGAAGGACCTGACCGACTCGGTGAACTCGATGGCCGGCAACCTGACCGGCCAGGTGCGCGACGTCGCGCAGGTGGCGACGGCCGTGGCCCGGGGTGACCTGAGCAAGAAGATCACCGTGGACGTCAAGGGCGAGATGCTCGGGCTGAAGGGCACGCTCAACACGATGGTGGACGAGTTGTCGGCGTTCGCCGATGAGGTGACGCGGGTGGCGCGGGAGGTGGGGACCGAGGGCCGGCTGGGCGGCCAGGCGCGGGTGCCGGGGGTCGGCGGGACGTGGCGGGACCTGACCGACTCGGTGAACTCGATGGCCGGCAACCTGACCGGCCAGGTGCGCAACATCGCGCAGGTCACCACCGCGGTGGCCAAGGGCGACCTGAGCCAGAAGATCACCGTGGACGCGCGCGGGGAGATCCTCGAGCTGAAGAACACGATCAACACCATGGTGGACGAGCTCTCGGCGTTCGCCGACGAGGTGACCCGCGTGGCCCGGGAGGTGGGGACCGATGGCCGGCTGGGCGGGCAGGCGCGGGTGCCGGGGGTCGGCGGGACGTGGCGGGACCTGACCGACTCGGTGAACTCGATGGCCGGGAACCTGACCGCGCAGGTGCGGTCGATCGCCCAGGTGGCCACGGCGGTGGCCGAGGGCGACCTGAGCCAGAAGATCACCGTGGACGCGCGCGGGGAGATCCTCGAGCTGAAAGAGACCATCAACACGATGGTGGAGCGGCTGTCGCTGTTCGCCGACGAGGTGACGCGGGTGGCCCGTGAGGTCGGCACGGAGGGCAACCTCGGCGGCCAGGCCACGGTCCGGGGCGTGTCGGGGACCTGGGAGGACCTGACCGACAACGTCAACGTGATGGCGTCCAACCTGACCGCGCAGGTGCGGTCGATCGCCCAGGTGGCCACCGCGGTCGCCCGCGGCGACCTGAGCCAGAAGATTACGGTCGAGGCGCGCGGCGAGGTCGCGGTGCTGGCCCAGGCCATCAACGGGATGGTCGACACGCTGGGCGCGTTCGCGGGCGAGGTGACGCGGGTGGCGCGCGAGGTGGGCACCGAGGGCATGCTCGGCGGCCAGGCCGTGGTCCCGCACGTCGCCGGGACCTGGAAGGACCTGACCGACAACGTCAACTCGATGGCCAACAACCTGACCAGCCAGGTCCGCAACATCGCCCAGGTGACCACCGCGGTGGCCAACGGTGACCTGTCGAAGAAGATCGACGTGGACGCGCGGGGCGAGATCCTGGAGCTGAAGACCACCATCAACACCATGGTCGACCAGCTTTCGTCGTTCGCGGCCGAGGTGACCCGGGTGGCCAGGGAGGTGGGCAGCGAGGGGCGCCTCGGCGGCCAGGCCGAGGTCGAAGGGGTATCGGGCACCTGGAAGCGGCTGACCGAGAACGTCAACGAACTGGCCGGCAACCTCACCCGCCAGGTCCGGGCGATCGCGGAGGTGACCAGCGCCGTGGCCACCGGCGACCTGACCCGGTCCATCGCGGTCGAGGCTCAGGGCGAGGTGGCCGAGCTCAAGGACAACGTCAACGCGATGGTCCGGTCGCTGCGGGAGACGACCAGGGCCTACCAGGACCAGGACTGGCTGCAGTCCAACCTGGCCCGCATCGCCAGCCGCATGCAGGGCCACCGCGACCTGCACGTGGTCGCCGAACTGATCATGGACGACCTGATCCCGCTGGTCGGGGCGCAACACGGGACGTTCTTCCTGGCCGAGGGCAACAACGGCGACACCCGGCTGCGCCTGATCGCCGGCTACGGGCTGCGCGCCGACATCGAGTCGCCGAGCCAGTTCCGCCTCGGCCAGTCGCTGATCGGCCAGGTCGCGAGGACCAGGAAGCCCATCGTGGTGACCGAGCTCCCGGCCGACTACCTGAAGATCTCCTCCGGTCTTGGCGAGGCGGCCCCGGTCAACCTGATGATCTTGCCGGTCGTGTTCGAGGACCAGGTCCTCGGCGTCATCGAGGCCGGCTCATTCAGCCGCTTCACCAAGGTGCACCAGGACTTCCTTGAGCAGTTGATGGAGAACATCGGGGTCAACGTCAACACGATCCTGGCCAACTCGCGTACCGACGCCCTGCTCGCCGAGTCGCAGCGGCTCGCCACCGAACTGCAGGCGCGCACCAGGGAGCTCCAGGTCCGCCAGGACGAGCTGCAGCAGTCCAACGCCGAGCTGGAGGACAAGGCCGTGCAGCTGGCCCGGCAGAACCGGGACATCGAGATCAAGAACGTGGAGATCGAGCAGGCCCGGCAGGAGCTCGAAGACAGAGCCCGGCAGCTCGACCTCGCGTCCCGGTACAAGTCGCAGTTCCTCGCGAACATGTCCCACGAGCTGCGCACCCCGCTGAACAGCCTGCTGATCCTGGCCCGGCTGCTCGCGCACAACCCCGAGCAGAACCTCACGCCCAAGCAGGTCGAGTACGCGAACGTGATCCACTCGTCCGGGGCCGACCTGCTGCAGCTCATCAACGACATCCTCGACCTGTCCCGGGTGGAGGCGGGCAAGATGGAGCTGCATCCCGAGCGGTTCGCGCTCGGCGTCCTCGTCGACGACTTGCGGGCCGTCTTCCGCCCGCTGACCACGGAAAAGGGGCTTGAGTTCGTGGCCGAGCCGGTGGCAGGCGGCGTCCCGGCCGAGCTGTTCACCGATCGCCTGCGGCTCCGCCAGATCCTGCACAACCTGCTGTCGAACGCGGTCAAGTTCAGCGACCACGGCCAGGTCGAGCTGCGGATCGCGATCGCGGCCAGGGAAGCCGGATCCGAGCCGGCCATCGCGTTCTCGGTCGCCGATACCGGGGTTGGCATAAGCGAGCAGAACCTGGAAGTGATCTTCGGCGCGTTCCAGCAGGGAGACGGGACCACCAGCCGCCGCTACGGCGGGACCGGCCTGGGGCTGGCGATCTGCAGTGAGCTGGCCGCCCAGCTCGGCGGGCGGATCACCGCGCGGAGCGTCCCCGGAGAGGGGAGCACGTTCACCCTCCTCCTGCCGGTCCGCCGGCCGGAAGAGGAGGACGGGACGGTGCCGGGCCAGGGACGCGCCCAGGCTGCCCAGCCCGCTCAGCCCGCACCCCCCGCTCAGCCCGCCCCGCCCTCGCTGGACGGCCCGGCGCGGGCGCCCGACGCCCCCGGCGGCGCACACGACAACCTGCGCGGCCGGAAGGTTCTCATCGTCGACGACGACTTGCGGAACGCGTTCGCGATCAGCAGCATCCTGGAGCTCTACGACATGGTCGTCCTGCACGCCCCCGACGGGCGGACCGGTATCGAATTGCTCTGCGCCACCCCGGACGTTGACATCGTGCTGATGGACGTGATGATGCCCGAGCTCGACGGGTACGCGACAACCGGTGCGATCCGCGACATACCGGAGCTGGACGGGCTGCCGGTGATCGCGGTGACCGCGCGGGCCATGCAGGGAGACAGGGACAAGAGCCTGGCCGCCGGGGCCAACGACTACGTCACCAAGCCCGTGGACGCCGAGGAGCTGCTGACCTGCATGGAACGCTGGCTCAACCCGGCCGTGTAGCTCGGCCCGGCCGGGGTTGCCGCGGGAGCAGGAGCGGGCGGACGACCGCGGCGGCGGGCTACCCTCGGCCGCCCGATCGTGACACTCTTAGACGAAAGTGAGCGCCTCGCATCCAGGCCGGGGCGCGCTGGTGTCATGTGGAGGACGCCACGTCCAGCCCAGACCTCGCGCATGAGGCCACTGGCCCGCTGAGTACCGGGGAAACCTCGGCCCTGAACGAGCTCGTGGCCGACGCCGCGCGCCAGGTGCCCGCGTGCTCCGGCGCCGCGGCCGTGCTCTGGCGCGACGGCGAAGCGGTAGCGCTGGCCGCGAGCCACCCGT
>DATAVV010000332.1:0-9077 GCA_036267555.1 Streptosporangiaceae bacterium
GCTGGTCGAGCAGGTCCGGCCCGAGCTGATCTGCCACCTCGCGGCGCAGATCGACGTGCGCGCCTCGGTCGCGGCGCCCGCGGACGACGCGCAGACCAACGCGGTGGGCACCGTGAACGTGCTCGAGGCGGCGCGCGGGGCCGACGCCCGGGTGCTGTTCTGCTCGACCGGGGGCGCGCTCTACGGCCGGGACGCGCCGATCCCGTCGCTGGAGGACGTGCTGCCGCTGCCCGAGTCGCCCTACGGCGTGGCCAAGTACTGCGCCGAGCAGTACGTCAGCCTGTATAACCGGCTGCACCAGTGCCGGCACACGATCCTGCGGCTGGCCAACGTGTACGGCCCGCGGCAGGACCCGGCCGGCGAGTCCGGGGTGATCCCGATCTTCTGCGCCCGGGTGCTGGCCGGGGAGCGGCCGGTCATCTACGGGGACGGCACCCAGACCCGCGACTACGTGTACATCAAGGACGTCGTGGCCGCGTTCCTGGCCGCGGCCGACCAGGGCCGGCCCGGCATCTGGAACTTCGGCACCGGGGTCGAGGTCAGCGTGCTGGACCTGGCCCGGCTGATCGGGGAGGCGGCCGGGCGCGACGTGGACCCGCAGTTCGCGCCGCCGCGCCCCGGCGAGCTGCAGCGCAGCGCGCTGGCCGCCGAGCGGGCGCGCCGCGACCTGGGCTGGGAGCCGGCCGTCCCGCTGGCCCGGGGCGTGCGCACCGTGTACGAGTGGATCTCGTCGGGCGCGCCGGACCGCGCACAGGCCTGACCCCCCCCGCCCACCTCCCCTTCCCGCGTCCTCGCCCCCACCTCACGGCGCGGGGCACCGCCGGTCCCCGGTACGCTGGCCGCCATGTCGCGACCGGACGGACGCAGCGCCGAGCAGCTGCGCGAGGTAAAGATCACCCGAGGCTGGCTCGATCACGCCGAGGGGTCGGTGCTGGTCGAGTTCGGCGCCACCCGCGTGCTGTGCGCGGCCAGCGTGGCCGAGGAACTGCCGCGCTGGCGCCGCGGCAGCGGCCTGGGCTGGGTCACCGCCGAGTACGCGATGCTGCCCCGGGCCACGAACACCCGCGGCGACCGGGAATCGGTCAAGGGCAAGCTCGGCGGCCGCACGATGGAGATATCGCGCCTGGTCGGACGGTCGCTGCGGGCCTGCATCGACCCCAAGGCGCTCGGCGACAACACGATCATCATCGACTGTGACGTGCTGCAGGCCGACGGCGGCACCCGCACCGCCGCGATTACCGGCGGCTACGTGGCGCTGGCCGACGCGATCGGCTGGCTGCGCGGCCGCAAGAAGCTGAAGGGCGACCCGCTGGTCGCCTCGGTGGCCGCGGTCAGCGTCGGGATCATCGACGGGCAGCCCCGGCTCGACCTGTGCTACGAGGAAGACGTGGCCGCCGAGACCGACATGAACGTGGTCTGCACCGGCGACGGCGACTTCGTGGAGATCCAGGGCACGGCCGAGCGCGAGCCGTTCAGCCGCGAGCTGCTCGACCAGCTACTGGAACTGGCCGTGGCGGGCTGTGGCGAGCTGACCCGGCTGCAGCGCCAGGCTCTCGCCTGAAACATGACGCCTGAACGCGGCACTCCGGGCCAGCCGAAGTTCCCCCGCCTGGTCCTGGCCACGGGGAACGCGGCCAAGCTCGTCGAGCTAGCCCGGATCCTGAAGGCCGAGCGGGTCGACGTGGAACTGGCCGACCTCGGCGGGTTCCCCAGCATGCCGGGTGTGGCCGAGACCGGAGCCACGTTCGCGGAGAATGCGCTGCTCAAGGCCCGTGCGGTCGCGAAGTTCAGCAAACTGCCCGCGGTCGCCGACGACTCGGGCCTGTGTGTCGACGCGCTCAACGGGATGCCCGGGGTGCTCTCGGCCCGCTGGTCGGGCGGGCACGGGGACGACGAGGCCAACCTGCGGCTGGTCCTGGGCCAGGTTGCCGACGTGCCCGAGGAGCGGCTCGGCGCGCACTTCGCGTGCGCCGCGGTGCTGGTGCTGCCGTCCGGGGCGGAACACGTCAGCGAAGGCGCCGTATACGGCAGGCTGATCCGCGAGCCGCGGGGGAGCGGCGGGTTCGGTTACGACCCGATCTTCGTCCCGAGCGCGACCGAACTGGCCCAGGGCGGCGTGGCGCACGCGGACGGGCTGACCACCGCGCAGATGGCCCCGGAGGCGAAGGACGCGATCAGCCACCGCGGCCGCGCGCTGCGCGGGCTCGTGCCGGCCATCGCGGGACTGCGCTAGCCCGGGGGGGCTGTGCTAGCCCGGGGGGCGACCCCGTGGCTGTGCTAGCCCGGGGGGCGGCCCCCCGGAACCCCCCGGGCCGGTCGGCACAATTACATGCCGTTGAGGGAACTGGCGGGCAGCTTGGTGGTCTGGCTGGCTGGGGGCGGGGTGACCTGAACCGGCTGGTTGACCGAGGTGACGTTTATGGTTGTGGTCACGCTGTCGCCCTGGACGTTCTCCACCACGACGACCTTCCGGCTCACGTGCTGGCCGTCGATCCAGACGTTGAAGCTGATGTCGCCGTTGATCGACTTCATGGTCGGGCCGAGGGTCTTGCGCAGGCTCGGCGACAGGGTGGCGATGGCGGCCGAGGGCGTGAACGAGCCCGAGTAGTGGGTGGTCTGGACGCCGTCGACCACCTGCGTGCCGACCTCGTGGACGTTCTTCGAGGCTGCGAGCATCTGGGTCTGCGTCGCCGGGTTGCCGTTCTGCACGTTCTGCAACAGGCTCGAGAGCGCGGAGCCCAGGCTGCCCTTCATGGCGGAATACTCGATCTCGAGCCAGGGCTTGGCGGCCGAGGTGCCGAGCGAGGGCAGGCCCGACTTCAGGTACAGGGCCTTGGGAGTGATGATCTCGTCCATCGGGGTCGTCTTGCCGCCCGTCGTGACCTTGAGGTTCTCCTCGGCCACCAGGCTCGGCTTGAGCTGCAACTGCATCGTCCCCGTCGTGGTCTCGGAGGTGTTGCCCCCAAGCTGGGACGAGAACGTGCCGGTCATGGAGTTCACGCGCTTGCTCTGGTCCGCGGCCAGGGTCAGCGCGGTGTGCGGTGACACCGGCTTGGCCGCAGCGCCGCCGGAACCGCCGGAACCCGCGGAACTGCCCGCGGCGGAGCAGCCCGCGATCAGCGCAAGAGCCCCGGCGCCGAGCGCGACGGCGGCCGCGTGCCGCTGGGCCCGGCCGCCCTTAAGGGGCGAATATGGCGAAAATGCGTTCATGGCCCGCAGGTTAGCCGGCCAGCGGAACCCCGAGGGGACACCCGGCGAACTCCCGAGGGCGCGGCCGGTGCGCGCCCGGTACCGTTGGTCGGGCCGGACTACCGGCGGGATGATCCGGACGTCGAAGGGAGCGCGCGTGAGCGAGGAGCGGCTGGCACCGGGGGACCCGGCGCCCGACTTCACCCTGCCCGACGCCGACGGCAACCAGGTGAGCCTGTCGGCGCTGCGCAGTGAAGGGGGAAGGGGAGGCGGGCGGGTAATCATTTACTTCTACCCGGCCGCGATGACGCCCGGCTGCACCAAGCAGGCCTGCGACTTCCGCGACAGCCGCGGCGACCTGGACGACGCGGGGTTCACGGTGCTCGGCATCTCCCCGGATTCTCCGGCGAAGCTCGCGAAGTTCCGGGACAAGGAGGGGCTCACGTTCCCGCTGCTGTCCGACCCCGGGCGCGAGGTGCTCAAGGCCTACGGCGCCTACGGCGAGAAGACGATGTACGGCAAGACCACGGTCGGCGTGATCCGGTCGACGTTCGTCGTCGGCCCGGACGGGAAGATCGAGAGCGCCGCCTACGGCGTCAAGGCCACCGGCCACGTCGCCCGGCTGCGCAAGGAACTCGGCGTCTGACGCCCGCCGGTGCTCTTAACATGAGATCAACTAACGTGACATTCAACTAACGTGACATCAACGAGGGGTCGTAGCCCAATAGGCAGGAGGCACGGGCTTTAGGTGCCCGCCAGTGTGGGTTCGAGTCCCACCGGCCCTACGCATCCGAATCGTTTGCTCGCAGGCGTGCGCGCCCGTCCGCCGGGGGGCGGTCACCCGGCCGGGGGTGGGGCTGGCCTAACCACGGGTTCGGAGGGCGGCCTGATCGTTTTCGGCCGGCCGCGTGGCCAGACTCGGACACATGGCTGCTACCGCTACCGCGCGACCCGTTCCTTCGATGCACGCCGTCGCTCCCGGCCCGGCCGCCGCGCCGCCGGACCCGGTGGTGCTCGAGGCGGTGAGCAAGCGCTACGGAAGCCGGCGGGGCGGCGTGTACGCGCTGCACGAGGTCTCGGCCCGCTTCCCGCGCGGGTCGCTCACCGCGGTCATGGGGATGACCGGATCGGGGAAGTCGACCCTGCTGCAGTGCGCCGCCGGCCTGGACGCGCCGACCAGCGGGACCGTCCTGCTGGCCGGAACCGACCTGAAGGGCCTGAGCCGGCGCAAGCTGTCGGTGCTGCGCCGCCGCCGGGTCGGCTTCGTGTTCCAGTCCCTCAACCTGGTCCCGACCCTGTCGGTGGCCGAGAACATCGCGCTGCCGCTGCGGCTCGACGGGCGGGCGGTCCGGCGCGACCAGATACGCGGGCTCGCCGAGCGGGTCGGGATCGGCGCGCAGCTTGGCCGGCTGCCGCACACGCTCTCCGGCGGGCAGCAGCAGCGCACGGCGATCGCCCGGGCCCTGGTCACCAGCCCCGAAGTGATCTTCGCTGACGAGCCGACCGCCGCCCTGGACCTGGTCATGGCGCAGCACGTGCTCGGCCTGCTGCGCCAGGCCGTCGACGAACTGGGCCAGACCGTGGTGGTGGTCACCCACGACCCGGCCGTGGCCGGGCACGCGGACCGGGTGCTGCTCCTGGCCGAGGGCCGCCTGGTCGACGAGCTTGCGGCCCCGGATCCGGCCCGGATCGCCCGGCTCCTGCACGACCTGGCTGGCCGGCGATGAGGCGGCTGCTGGCCACGCTCCGCCGCCGGCCGTGGCCGCTGCTGGGGACGCTGGTCGCGATCACGCTCGGGTCCATGGTCGTGGTGATCGCCGCGTCGTTCATCGGCACCGGTGCCACGGCCGCCGTGCCGCCCGACCGGCTGGCCGGGGCGGCCGTGGTCGTCACCGGCCAGCAGCAGATCAGCGTCAGGTTCGGCCGCGGCGACGACGCCGAGATCGAGTTGCTCGCGCTGCCCGGCTACCGCCGCGTCCCGGTGAGCCTGGCCCGCCGCCTCGCCGCGGTGCTGGGGGTGTCCCGGGCCGTCGCCGACGTCTCGTTCCCGCTCGCGCTCGACCTCGGCCCGGGCCGGGCGGTCACCGGCTCGGCGGCGGCCCCGGTCACCGGGCACGGCTGGCCGAGCGCGGCGCTCACCCCGCTGCGGCTGCGGGCCGGTACCGCCCCGGCCGCCCCGGGCCAGATCGTGCTCGGCGCGGGCCTGGCCCGCTCCGCCGGCCTGCGCGTGGGCAGCACGGTGCGCCTGGCCGGGCAGAGCCCGCGGGCCTTCCGGGTCGTGGGCATCGCCGGGGACGGCCGCCGCGACGCGGCGTCGGCCAGTTCGGTGTTCTTCAGCCCCGCCCAGGCGGCGGCGCTTTACAGCCATCCCGGCCAGGCCGACCTGATCGGCGTCATCGGCGCCCCCGGGGCGGCGCCGGCGGCGCTCGCGGCCCGCATCCGCGCCGCTCTGGCGTCGGGGTCTGCGTCCGGTGGCTACACCGTGGCGACCGGGTTCGCGCGCGGGTCGGCCGAGAACCTGGCCGTCGCCGAGGACAAAAGCAATCTCGAGGCGCTCGGCGGGGCCGCGGGCGGCGACGTGGTGCTGATCGCCATGTTCGTGCTGGCCGGCACCGTGGCGCTCTCGGTGGCCCAGCGCCACCGCGACTTCGCGCTGCTGCGCGCGATCGGAGCCACCCCCGGGCAGGTGCGCCGCGGCGTGCTCGCCGAACTGGCCGCCATCGGCGTCCTCGGCGGGGTCCTGGGCTGGCTGCCCGGCCTGTGGCTCGCGTCGGCCGGCATGAAAACACTTGTTTCGAACCAGTTGATGCCGCCGTCGACCGTGGCCTGGCACGCCCCGTGGCTGCTGGCCGTCACCACCGGCGCGGGGGTGGTCGTGGCCATGCTGGCCGGGCTGCTGGCCGCCCGCCGGGCGGGCCGGGCCCGGCCCGCCGAAGCGCTGCGGGAAGCCTCCGCCGACCGCCGCTGGCCGAGCCCGGTCCGCATCCTGCTCGGCCTGGCCAGCCTGGCCGGAGCCGGGGCCCTGGCCTTCGCCGTGTTCCGCGCCAGCAGCAGCCAGCAGGTCAACCTGGCCCTGCTGTTGCTGCTGGCCCTGATGACGTCGGTCGCGCTGCTCGGCCCGCTGCTGGCCGGCGCGGCCGAGTTCGTCCTGCGCGGGCTTGGTCACGCCTTCGGCGTGGGCGGCCGGCTCGCGTTCGCCGACGTCAGGGCGCGGCCCCGGCGGATGGCGTCAGTGGTGATCCCGGTAGCCCTGGGCGTGGCGTTCGCGGGCACGATCTACTTCCTCGACGCCACACTCGACCACGCGGCGGTGGTGCAGGAACGGCAGCGGCTCGTGGCGGCCGACGTGCTCACCGCGCCCGGGCCTGGCCTGGCGCCCGCTGCCCTCCGGGCCGTGGCCGGGCAGCCGGGCGTGACCGCGGCGGTGGGCCTGACCTCGGCCCAGATCGTCGTGGCTGACCCCGATCTCGACCTGGTCTCGGGCGAGGTGGTGACCCCTGGCCCGCTGGGCCAGGTTCTTGACCTGGGCCTTGCCTCCGGCAGCCTGCGGGACTTCGGCCCGGGCGACATCGCGGTCAGCCAGCAGGAGGCGGCGGCGGGCGAGATGGGCGTGCGGGCCGGCCAGCGGGTGACCGTGCACCTGCCCGACGGTGCTCCCTACCGGGCGCGGGTGACCGCCATCTACCGCAGGTCCCTGGGCTTCGGCGACATCGTCGTCCCGGCGGCCGCCGCGGCCGGTCACCTGCCCTCGGCGTCCGTCGGCCAGATCCTGGTGCGGCGGGCGGGCCCGGGCGCCGGGTCACCCCGGCTGGCCGGGCTGGCGGCCCGCTTCCCGGGCCTGGCGGCGGCCAGCCGGCAGGTCGTCAACGCGCAAGCCGAGCAAAACGACGCGCAGGGCGACCTGCTCAACGATCTCATCCTCGGAGTGATCGTGCTGCTCGCGGCCGTGACGGTGGTCAACACCCTGGTCATGACGGCCGTGGAGCGCAGGCCCGCGCTGCTGCTCCTGCGGCGGGTCGGCGCCACGTCGCGCCAGCTCATGGCGATGACCGCCTGCCAGTCGGTCCTGCTGACCGTGGTCGGGATCGGCCTGGGCGCGGCCGCGGGCGCGGTCACGCTGATCACGGTGAGCCGCAGCGCCACCGGCGGCTGGCCGCAGGTGACGCCCGGGCCCGCGCTGGTCGTCTTTGGCTCGGTGCTCGCCCTGACGCTGGCCGCGAGTCTGTCTGTCCCAAGGGGGTCGACCTCCCGGTAACCCCCGAGGTGGCGCTGGCGCGCCGCAACCCATCTGGCGGGCGGGGGCGGGCCAGCCTTCGGCCGGCCGTCGCGGCTGGCATGGCCTGGTCGGCCGGGGTTGTCTGCCTAGGCGTTAGCCCTACAACCCTTCGGGCGGGTGCCCGCTCGCGCCCCAAGCGGCCAGAAGGCTATGAATGTACGTTTGCTGCTCATATAGGGACATCAAACGTACATTCATCGCCATGATCAGGGGTCGGCCGGACGCTGCGAGGGCTAAGGCCGGTTCTCCGGCGGGTTCACGCGTCTGGCGGCTACGTAAAGTGACGAACTGGTACGACTGCGCTGTCAGCGGGTAGGTCTCTCGCGAGGGCGGAACCGCGAGGTCGGCCAACGGGGCAGGAAGTACGCGAGCATATGCCGAGAAAGCTGGGGGGCGGATCGGCGCGCCGTGTCGCCGCGGTGAGCGTCGCGGTCATCGCCGTGATCGCCGCAGCGGGGGTCTTGGCGGGCTGGCGCTACCAGGTGGCGCTGCAGCGGGCCGACTCGGCGCAGGAACTGCGCATGGACGCCCGCGCCACCACCGCGCTGACCAGCGAATTCTGGCAAGAGCGCAATGCCCTGGACAGCTACATCTTCCACCCGTCGGCCCAGACCGCGGCCCACGTGACGACCGACCGGAGGCAGTTCTGGCAGCTGGCCAAACTGATCCGGTTCGACTCCGACACCAGGCCTGCGGTGAACAAGGCACTCGGGGCGGAGACACGCTACTTCACGCTGTTCACCGCGCTCCGGCCCGCGGCGGGCACGAACCTGGTCGCGGAGAACGCGGCGGTCAACCGGCTGGAAACGGCCGCGCCCGCCGTCGTGCCCCCGCTGAACAGCCTGGATCATGCGCTCGTCGTGCGCGCGAACGCCGCGGAGGCGGCGGCCGCTTCCGCGGCGGACCAGGCGCTCACCACCGCGATCATCGCGGGCGTCCTGGCCGTCCTGGCCGGGCTCGCGTTCGCGATCTTCGCGCTCAGCCTGCTCCGAAGGGCCCTCGACCGGCAGCAGGAGCTGACCGAGACGCTCAACCGGCTCAGCGACCGCGACGCGCTCCTGGGCCAGCTCCGCTCGACCTCGGCCGTGCTCACCGAGGTCAGCGGCGAGCTGCGGATGGCGGCCAAGAACGCGGCCGCCGTGACCAAAGAGCAGTCCTCCGCGGTCGCGGAGACGTCGGCCACGATCGAGGAACTGGCCACCACGGCCGGCTCGATCGCGGACAACTCACGGGCCGTGGCCCAGGCGGCCGAGCACACCGGCGACACCATGCGCGACATGCAGGAGAAGGTGGAGGCCATCGCCCAGCGCGCGCTCTCGCTCGGCGAGCGAGCCCAGCGGATCGGCGAGATCATCGACCTGCTCAACGACATCGCGGCGCAGACGAACATGCTCGCGCTGAACGCCGCCATCGAGGCGGCCCGGGCCGGTGAGGCGGGCAAGGGCTTCGCCGTCGTCGCCGCCGAGGTCCGCAAGCTCGCCGAGCGGTCGGTGGAGTCCACCGAGTCCATCCGCGTCATCATCACCGGCGTGCAGGACGAGACCAACGCGACGATCATGGCGACCGAGGAGGGCACGCGCCAGGCGCGCGAGGTCGGCGACCTGATGACGTC
>DATAVV010000333.1:0-26417 GCA_036267555.1 Streptosporangiaceae bacterium
AGACGATCAGCAAAAAGGGCCGCGAGATCGACCGGTGGTACTCGGGCAAAGCGCACCATCCCGGCGGGAACATCCAGGGCCTGTCGTCCCCGCGGGCTTCCCGCTGTGGGTATCGGATGTGCTGCCAGGCAGCACGCACGACCTCACCGCCGCCCGCGAGCACGTCCTGCCGCAGGCCCGGCCCTACCTGAAGGAACTGCCGATCCTGGCCGATTCCGGGTACGAAGGCGCCGGCGCCGGCGTGCACGTCCCGGTGAAGAAGCCCGCCGGCGGGGAACTCGACCCGGACACCAAGACCCGCAACGCCCTGCTGCGATCCCTGCGCTACCAGGGCGAACGCGGCTTCGCGCTGATGTCCCAGCGGTGGCAAACCCTGCAGCGGGTCATGCTCAGCCCTGGGAAGATCGGCGACATCGCCAAAGCAGCCCTTGTCTTGGTGCTATTCGAGCACAAACTGCTCATGTGAAATTCGCTGAGAAAACCTCATTGGAGCTGGAAATGGACGACGCGTGCACGGGGGCCGCGTCGTCCTTACGAGCGCCGTCGCGGCGGCCAGCATCGCGCTGTTCGCCCTGTACGGGGGCGCGGCCCAGGCAGCGATGTCAGCATCGGGGCCGAAGGTGACGATGAGCCTGGCCTCGCCGAAGATCACCTCGCGGGCTCGGCCCGTGGTGACCTTCATCAGTTCGGCCATCCCGGCCGGGGCCATCCTCTATCTCCAGCGCGCGTCGGGTGCGGGCCAGGACTGGCAGGACGTGGCCCGTACAACGGCCGGGTCCGGCGCGGCCCAGGCGCCGGCGGATCCAGCCGGATCGTACGGCTGAAGCTATTCGAAGGACCGGTCCTGCAGTATGTCGTGGAGAAGATACTCGACTGGCTCGGAGCGCTGATCGCCTCGTAGCGGCTCCGACGGGCCCGGCCTATCCAGGCCGGGCCCTCCGCCTTCCGGGCGGCCGGACTGCTGGCCGATGAAACGTTTGCCAGGACTTCCGGGGCTTTCGGCGCGAGGCCTTAGACGCGGGGCAGGTAGCCGTGCGCGACCAGCCCGGTCACCGCGTTACGGGCGGTCTCCGGGGTCCATCCGTATTCGCGGTGGTGGGCGCGCAGGTGCACGTAGCTGAACAGGACGGTGTCCGAGACCAGGATGGCAAAGCGGCTCGGCTCGGCCACCGGGGCGAGTGAGCCGTCGGCCTGGCCCTGTTCGAGTATGCGCAGCCACGGGGCGAAGTAGTCGACGGCCAGCCCGGCCGCGTCCAGGTCGGGCCCGTGGAACGCGGTGTCGGTGTGGGCGAGCAGTGGGAGGTTCCGCTCCGCGACCGCGCACAGCGCGCGCAGTGCGGCCGCGAACCGCTCACGCCCCGTGCCGGGCATCGTGAGCGGTTCCCACATCAGGGCCTGGTAGTCGGCGGCGAGCCGCTCGCGCAGCAACTGCTCGATGGCCTGGCGGGTCAGGCCGTGCCGCCAGACCGTGGCGCGTGACACGCCGGCCGCCGCCGCGATCCGCTCCAGCCGCAGTGCCGCCCAGCCCTCCTCGTGCAGCAGGCGTTCCGCGACCGCGAGCAGGGCCTTGTCCACCGGGATCGGCCTCCTCGGGATGAGACGGACGGTCTCATGTTATGACGATGCTCATTCCACGAAACAAGGAGCGTGCGATGTCCGAGGTAACCATCACCTGGTCGGACCCGGATGAAGACCGGCCGGCGCTTGACGTCCTGGTCCGGCTGGTCGCGCTCACCGACCGCGCCTGCGAGGCGGGCGACATCGGCGCGTACCTGATGCGGCCCGGCCCGGACCGGACCTGGGCCTGGACCGCCGACCTGCCGTCCGACCTGCGCACCTCGTACCAGCTCTGCCCGGTGCGGGACCGGCCGCTAGCCGGTTGGCCCGTCGACCGCGACCGCTGGCCCGGAGTTGTGGCCGCCGGCCTGCCCGACCCGGCCTGCCCCGACCGCCTGCCGCCGGGCTGCACCTTCGGCAGCCTGACCACGCCGGCGTCGGTGCTGAGCATGCCCGGTGCGCTGCCCCAGCCCTGGGTCGCCCCGCGGTCCGGCGTGCCGCGCGGTTCGCTGGTCCGCACGCCGCTGCCGGGCGGATCGGTCGTCCACGTCTACCGGTCACCGGCGGCGACGCCGGATCCGGCCCCGCTGCTGGTGGTGTTCGACGGGCAGCGGTTGCTGGCCACCGGGGTGGCCGCGACGTTCGACAACCTCGCCGCCGACGGCGCCGTCGACTCGCTGACCGCCGTCGTCGTCGAGTCGATCCGCGGCTCAGCGCCACGCGGGCCGTCACGAATCGACAGCCTCACCGTCGCCGCCGGCCTGGAGTCGTTCGTCTTTGACGACCTGATGCCCGCGGTCGAAGCCCGCTACCCGGTCGCCGCCGACCCGGCCCGCCGGGTGCTCGCCGGGCACAGCCTCGGTGCGGTCGCCGCGCTGCACCTCGCCGCCCGCCGCCCCGACGTGTTCGGCAGCGTGGTCGCCGGGTCAGCGGCCCTGTGGTGGCCCGGCGGGAGCGAGCAGGTCCACGGCGCGGACGTGGCAGCGGCCTACGCCAGCGGCACGCCTGCCGGGCGCCTGTTCCTCGACGCGGGCACCGAGGAAGGCAGCCTGCTCGACGACGTCCGCGCCTTCCATCGCACGCTGCTCGCGGCCGGCCACGACGTGATCTACCGGGAGTTCCGTGGCGGCCACGACCACGCCTGCTGGCGCGGCAGCCTGGCCGACGGCCTCGTGGCCGTCCTGGGCCAGGCGACCGGGAGCGCGCCGCCGCCGCGGTGAGGCGGGCCCCCGGCAACCGGTCCCGAGTTTGAACCAGGGCCGCGTCTGGTGCGTGTACCGGAGCGAAGCGGTTTCGCACAGTAACCAGACGCATACGGGGAGTGTTGTAGACATGTTTCGCCAGAAGGTTCCCGCCGTGACCCTCGCCGACGCTTCGGGTGCCGTGGATGCCGCGGCTGGCGGGGCGGTCCAGGTTCTGTCACCGCTCGCGCTGCGGTCCACGGCCGCCCTGCTCGCCCTGGGGTCGCCGTGGTTCACGTGGCCGACCAGGGCGGGATCACCAGCTTCAACTCGCCGGCCTGGCTCGGCTGGTCGTTCCGGCTCATCGAGGTCGGCGGGGTGCTCACCGCGATCGTCCTGCTCCTGCCCTGGTCGGGCCGGCTCGGCTGGGTCGCCGGCGCGCTGGTGGGGCTGGGGCCGTTCCTCGGCTACCTCGCCACCCGGTCCGTCGGCCTGCCCGGTGACCCGGGTGACGTCGGTGACTGGGGCTACTGGGTCGGCACGGTGTCGCTGATCATCGAGGCCGCGCTGATCGTGCTGAGCGTCGCGGCGCTGATGGCCCAGCGGCGGCCGGCCTGAGGAGCGGTCTGGTCCAGACCGGGTGAGATCGGCACCCGGTACTGGCTCGCGCGGCATTAGAATCTGCGCAGCGGTGCCAGAAAAAGCCGTAATGTCATGTGCGGAGGCGGGTTGATGCGGCCGGGCTTTGACCCGACGAAACCTCATTCGGCCCGGGTGTATGACTTTACCTGGGCGGCAAGGACCATTTCGCCGCCGACCGGGAGACCGGGCAGAAGGCGATGCGAAGCTGGCCCGCCGTGCGCACGGCGGTCCGCGAGAACCGGGCTTTCCTGGGCCGCGCCGTCCGGTACCTGGTCGAAGAGGCGGAGATCCGCCAGTTCCTCGACATCGGCACCGGCCTGCCCAGCGCCAACAACGTGCACGAGGTCGCGCAGGCCGTGGCGCCCGAGTCCCGGGTCGTCTACGCGGACAACGACCCAATCGTGCTCACCTACGCCCAGGCTCTGCTCAAGGGAGCCCCGGAAGGCCGCACGGCCTATATAGAGGCAGACCTGCGCCGCCCGCGAGAGATCCTGGCCAGTCCGGCCGTGGCCGAAACGCTCGATCTGACCCAGCCGGTCGCGCTCATGCTGGTCGCGATCCTGCACTTCGTGGTCGACGCCGAAGACCCGGCCGGCGTGGTCGCCACCCTCCTGGACGCGCTCGCGCCGGGCAGTTATCTGGTCGCCTCCCACGTCACGCCCGAGCACGACCCCGAAGGGGTGGGCGGCCTGGAGCATACCTACACGCAGTCCGGCATCCCCGCTCAGGTCCGCACCGCCGACGAGTTCGCCGCGCTCGCCTTCCGGGGCCTGGAGCTGGTCGAACCCGGCGTCGTGCTCGTGTCGGAATGGCGTCGCCCGCCCGGCCCCCGCCCGGTGCCCGCCGAGGTCAGCTGGTACGGCGGGATCGGCCGCAAGAACGGCGCGAGCTGAGCTAGCCGGGACGCGTCAACCGGGCAGTTCGCGCAGCCCGGCGACGATCGTGTCGCGAGTGAACTCCTCGATCTGCTCGTCCAGGTCTCTGGCCCGTGGCGAACTCTGGTAGCGCGGGCTCGCGAGTTCAGCGCGCACCCGGGTCAGCCGCTCGGGCAGGGTTCCAGCGTGGCCTCGCCGATGTCGCGGCGTTCGGCCCGCTCGGCGTGGTCGCTGCCTTCGTGGGCGGTCATCAGTACCTCTCGCTCAATTCAGGAACCGCCGGGGTCTGGCTCCTGGCTTTCACGGTAGGCGACCCCTGGTGATTCGGACAGCCCGCCATCAACCGGGCGGGGCCACGGGGGAGCGGGCGGGCCGAAGTGACGCGGGTCGATGCCCAGCGCGGTGCAGTAGTGGAGTGAGTAGCGCTCGGAGGGCGCGACCCGGCCGTGTTCCCAGCGGCGCAGGTAGGTGAACAGGGTCTGGTTGCCGGGCACGACGTCGCCGTTGGCCGTGGCGGCGCGGCGTAGCTGGCGGGCCATCTCGGAGGCGTTCCAGCCGCGGGCCTGGCGCTGGGCTCGCAGCCACGAGCCGAGTTCGTCGGGCATGGCCTGAATCTAGCATGGCTTGCCATGGTACTAGATCGGCCTGGCCCTGTCCGGCGCGATGTCCGGATGACGCGCCGCGTGTGCGTTCTTGTCTGTCCGCTGCTGCCTCAGGTGCTCCCTTGTTCCGGTCCGGCGCCGACCGGATAGTGGGCCGGGATGAACAGGGAACAGCCATGAACGGCACCACACACGGGCGCGGCATCGACGTCGCGGCGCCATCCCGGAACGGGGTCGGCGGTACCGGTGAATGGCCACGGCGGAGCTTTCTCGAACTCGGCGCGCTGCCGGGCGCGGTTCCTTGCGCCCGGCTGCACGCCCGGCAGGTGATGTGGGAGTGGGGCCTGGACGCGCTGCGCGACGACACCGAGTTAGTGGTGTCGGAACTGGTCACGAACGCCGTCCGCGCCTCCGCGTCGCTGCGTCCGGCCGCGTCGGTGCGTATGTGGCTGCGCGGCAACACGACCCGAGTGCTGGTCCTGGTCTGGGACGCTTGCCCGCATCCGCCGGTCCGGCTGAACGCCGGGCAGAACGCCGACGGCGGCCGAGGGCTGCTGCTGGTCGAGGCACTCAGCAACCAGTGGGACTGGTACGCCCTCGACCAGCCCGAAGGCGGAAAGATCGTCTGGGCCACCCTCGGGCCGGCCACACCTGGGCCCGCCGCCCATTAGGCGGCCTGGCCGGGTGGGCTGTGGCTGTGCAGGACCCGGTCTCCGTCGGGGCTGGTCACGGTCACGGTCCCGTCCGGGTTGAGGACGATCTGCCAGCCCTCCCGGTGGATGAGCACCAGATGGTGGAACGCGCACAATAGGGCGAGGTTGGCCAGGCTGTTCTTGCCGCCTTTGTGGCGGGGACGGATGTGGTGGGGGTGGCAGCGCGCGGGTGGCTGGCAGCAGCCGGGCCAGCGGCAGTACCGGTCTCTGAGGATGACCAGCCGCCGCAGGTGCGCCGGGATGGAGTCGGTGGCGGTGCCGGTGTCCAGGGGGAGGCTGATCGCGGCGGCGGCGCCGCCGAGCGTCCCGGTGCGCAGGTACGCGGCGAGGCCGGCCGGGCCGGACAGCACGTCCGCGGCCGCGGCCAGGACGGTGCGCCGGGCGGCCTGGGCGGACAGGTCCCGCCGCGCCGTCTCGGCGTCGCCGTCGCCGGCGCCGTGGCCGAGTACCAGGCCGACCAGGCGGTCCAGGGCGACCGGGTCGACGTGACCGGTTACCACCGGCACGATCGTCGCGTCACACTCCGCTCCCGGTGGCGCGATCGGCCCGGGGAAGGTGGCTTCGGCGTCGGCGGCGCCGGGCATCCCGCGCAGCCGGTCCAGATCCACGTGCAGGACGATCTGCGTTGGCTGCCCGGCGCGGTCGGGCAGGCAATTGGAGCCGATCAGCAGGCGGCAGGCTTCTTCGAGGGCGTCGTGCTGACGCTGCCACCGTGACCGCAGGTCCTCCGGCCCGGCGCGCTTGCCGAGCGACTCCAGCACCGCCGACAGCGCGGCCGCGGCCGATGGGGCCAGGTTGCCGCGCAGGGTGCCCGCGCCGCCGAACGTCGTCTCCAGGCTCACCGACCGGTCATCAAACCCGTCATCCGGCCCGTCGGTGTCCGGCTCGGCGGTGTGCCGGCGGATCTCTTCCGCCAGGCCGCCGATGTCGTCGAGGTCCATGCCGCTGCGGGCGGCGGCGAGCAGGGCCGAGTCGGCGTCATCCCGGACCTCGACGGGAAGCTTGTTTGTCCATTTGCAGATCTGCTTCGCCCACGACGTCGAGATCTCGCCATCGGCCAGGGCGCCCCGCACGAGGGGGTGGGCGGCCAGGTGCCGCATCCACCCCATCGCACCGGTCGCGGCGCCGTCGGTGATGCGGGTCTTCCACCGCAGCCACGTCTTGACCGAGCCGTGGCCGTCGTCGCGGCAGCCGTCGGCGGCGCGGAACGCGGCCAGCACCGACGCCCGGGCCGCGGTGTGCGCGGACTCGGCCTGCTCGAGGACGCGCAGGCACTCGGCCTGCTCGCCGGTGGTCAGCGCCGCCGCGTCGGTGCCGGCCAGCCACGCCAGGCCGGCCCGGGCCATCGCGGCCGCTTCGGCGGCGGTCGCGGGCACCGGGACGGCACCATTGGGTGGCTGGCCGGGTAAGCACATGACCTGAGTGGCCTCCTCGAGACTTGGTCTTCGATTGCTAGTTCGATACTACCAACACGGCCAGACAGTTCTCAGCATACTGTGACATGGATGGAATGATTACTGGATTACTTTCTGGCCCGCCGGCGGATACGGAAGCTGAGCATCGCTCGTCGTGGCCTGTAGCGGACCCTCGGAGGGTGCTGTCGGCAGACTGCGCCCGTGTCCGTTTCTCGGGACTCGGCGGCCAAGGCTGGGCGTACGGGCCTGAGCGGCCGCCCGTTTCGTTGGAGCCGGGACAGGCATCGTGGTCAGCGTCAAGATCGACACGACTGCATTCGCAGAGATGGCGATGAGGCGTTCCATCGCGTCCTGTTCATCGGCATTCGCCCGCAGGCAGCGAAGAAGCGCCGCGAAGTAGCCGATTACGAACATGACGATCAAGAATCCCCAGATGACGTAGGGCGCCAAGCCAACGGCGGCCGCGGCCCAGGTGCTGCCTCGGCAGAGCTTGATCAGGCCGCCGCCTATCGGGCCAGAGACGGCGGGCACGTAGACCCAGCCGCGGGCAAGTAACCGCTTCGCATGGGGCTCGGTCATCGGTGACCCTCCCGGGCCGCGGCAGTGGCGGAGTTGATCTATGCGCTATTGCGAAGCATATGCAATCTCGTTTGCTATTGCACGCAATGCAATTGCGTAGAGCACTTGTGTTGTGTGCGTGCTCCGATCCGGCTCGGGATATGTGTGCCGAAACGCCCGACATCGCCCGCAGATCGACGCGGCGCACGTTGCTCGTGCGGCGACTGGGCCTAGGCTATCAGAGCACAAGTTGTGATTCACAGCTTCCGTTTCATAATCATGCGACGCGCCGAGCCGGAACCATATCTCTGCGCGGAACGGTCATCAGCCGGGAACTGAGATGGGATCCAGCGGGCCGGGGAACCGGCGCGCGAACAGGCTCAGCTCGCAGCCGGTCACGAGGACCACGCTCGCGTCGGCCCGGCGCAGCCGTTCGGCCCGGTCCGCGCAGTCGGCGAACACCGGGGCGAGTTGCTCCTCGGTCAGCTCGCACGGGAACGGCACGAACCACATGATGCCCTTACCGCGCCCCGGCGGGGGTCCTTCCCGTGCCGGCGCGCAGCGGCGCATCGGGGCCGCCCGGCGGCCGGTTTAGGATCGGAAGCGCGCAAGCTCTGGGAGGAGGCGTCGGCCGATGCCCGCCCGTCAGCGCGTGATCGTGGCCATGATCGATGGCCTGGACCCGGCCTATGTCAGCCCGCAGACGATGCCGGTCTTCGGGCGACTGGCGCGCGAAGGCACGTCACGGCTGGCCAGAGCGGTCATGCCGACCGTGACCAACGTGAACAACGCGGGCATAAGCTGCGCGGCCTGGCCGGCGGAGCACGGCATCACCGGCAACTACTACTACGACCCGGCCCGCGACGAGCAGGGATACATGGAACAGGCGCGGTTCCTGCTCCGCCCGACGCTGATGGCCCGGGTCACGGCGGCGGGCGGCCGGGCGGCCCTGCTCACCGCGAAGAAGAAAACGGTGAGCCTGCTCGGTGACCGGACCACGCTGGCGGTCGCCGCGGAGGAACCTCCGCCGGAGTTGGCGGCGCGTTACGGCCCGGCGCCGAAGATCTACTCGGCCGAGATCAACCACTGGCTGTGGCGGGCCGCCGCCGGCCTGCTGGAGACACAGCCCGGCCTCGACCTGTTGTATGTGCACACCACGGACTTCCCCATGCACGCGTGGGCGCCGGGTGACCCCCGGTCGACCGCGCACCTGCGGCGCCTGGACGAGTTGATCGGCGAGACCCTGCTGGCCGCTCCCGACGCGGCCTTCTTCGCCACCGCCGACCACGGCATGAACCGCAAGAACCTGGTATACGACCTCGGCCAGGCCCTGGCCAGCCGCGGCCGGCCGGTCCGGCTGGCCCTGTCGGCGGAGAAGGACCGGTACGTGCGGCATCACCGGACGTTCGGCGGCACGGCCTGGGTGTGGCTCAACCGGGCCGCCGACGAGGACGACGTGGCGTCGGAGCTGCGCGGCCTGCCCGGCGCCGAGGCGGTTCTGCCCCGCGGCGAGGCCGCCGCGACGTTCCGGCTGTACCCCGGCCGCATCGGCGACCTGGCCGTGCTGGGCGACGCGGCCACCGTGTTCGGCGACCTGCCCGAGGGCCAGGAGTCCGAGGTCCTCCCGCCGGAGTACCGCTCGCACGGCAGCCGGCACGAGGCGAGCGTCCCGCTGCTCGCCTGGAACCACGCGGATCACCCCTACCTGGCCCCGCCGCGGTACAACAAGGACCTGCTCACGCCCCTGCTGACCGGCTGGCTTTCCTGACCAGCGGCACCCGCGTGACCTGGTAGACCCGGGCCAGCATGAGCACGCTGGCGGCGACCCCGAACGCGCCGAGGGTGATCAGCCGGGGGTCGGAGACGTGCAGGCCGAACGCGAGCCAGCAGGCGAGTTCGGCCAGGATCAGCGTCCAGGTGCCGGGGGAGACCCCGGTCGGCTGGGCCGTCCGGTAGGCGGCCCAGATCGACGGCGTGACCTGGAGGATGAACCCCGCGGTGAGCAGCGTGCCGAGGCCGACCACGCCCCCGATGCCGCCGGCGCCGGCGAGCAGCACGGACCAGGCGCCGATCAGGGCCGCCGGCCGCGGCCTGGCCTGTCCGCGTCGGGCCAGCATCACCGCGAGCGCCCCGGCCAGGAGCGTGACCGACGTCGGCCGAACATCGGGCAATAATGTTGACGATGGATGCGATCGATCGCAAAATTCTTGCTGAGCTTCAGACAGCGGGCCGGCTGACGGTCACCGAACTGGCCCAGCGGGTCGCGCTCAGCGTGGCCCCGTGCCACCGGCGGCTGCGGGAACTGGAGCGCTCCGGGGCGATCCGCGGCTACCGGGCCGTCATCGACCCCGCCGCGGTCGGCCTGGGCTTCGAGGTGCTCGTGCAGGTGACCATGGCCGCGAGGACGCCTCGACGATCACCGAGTTCGAGCGCGGCCTGGCGGGCATCCCGCAGGTACGCCACGCCGAGCGGCTGTTCGGCGACCCCGACTACCTGATCCGGGTGGCCACCGCCGACCTCGCCGCCTACCAGACCCTCCGCGACGAGCAACTCGCCACCCTGCCCGGCGTGCAGCGGCTCACCTCGACGATCGTGATGAAACGCGTTGTCGACGACCAGCCCTACCCGACGACCCCGACGACCCCGACGACCCCGCCCGCGCCGGTCAGAGGGTTGCGGGCCTAACTGCCGCCGCCCTCGATCGCGTCGATGACCCGGGACGGGGTCACCGGCAGTTCGTTGATGCGGGCGCCGAACGGGCGCAGCGCGTCTTCCACGGCATTGGCGATCGCGGCGGGCGCGGGGATCGTGCCGCCTTCGCCGGCGCCCTTGGCCCCGAGCGGGTTGAGCGGACTGGGGGACTGCACGTGGAACAACTCGACCGGCGGCACCTCCGCCGACGACGGCAGCGAGAAGTCGAGGTAGCTGGTGGTCAGCGGCTGGGCGGCGTCGTCGTAGAACTGCTCCTCGTACATCGCGTTGCCGATGCCGGCGGCGAAACCGCCGAGCACCTGCCCGTCGACCAGGAGCGGGTTGATGACGGTCCCGCAGTCGTGGCCGATGACGTACTTCAGGATCTCGATGCGGCCCGTCTCCGGGTCGACCTCGACCACGGCGGCGTGCGTGCCGCTCGCGTACGCCGCCTGCTCGGGCGCGAAGTAAGACGACGTCTCCAGGCCGGGCTGGACGCCGCGCAGCAGGGTGATCCCGTGCTTGCCGACGTTCGCGACCTGGGTGACCTGCTGCAGCGTGACCGCGACCGACTCGTCGTGGGGCACGGTCACCCGGTCGCCGCGGAAGATGAAGTTCTCGCCCTCGATCTTGAGCATGATCGCGGCGGTGTGGAAGATCCGGTCGCGCAGCGCCCGGCAGGCCTGCAGCACGGCAGGCCCGGCCGTGGCGGTGATCCGCGACGCGAACGTGCCCTGGCCGAAGGGGATGCGGCCGGTGTCGCCGGTGACGACCCGGATATAGCGCATGTCGAGGCCCATCGCGGCCGAGGCGATCTGGGCGTAGACGGTCTCGTACCCCTGTCCCTGCGGAGCGGCGGCCAGCGTGACCAGTACCTCGCCGCGGTTGGTGAGCCGGGCCTTGGCCCCCTCGTACGGGCCGAGGCCGCAGCCCTCGACGTAGCAGGCGATCCCGATGCCGATCAGGCGGCCCTGCGCGCGCACCTGCTCCTGGCGGGTCCGCCACGCGTCGTAGCCGGCCCGTTCCAGCACGCCGCGCAGCAACTCCGGGTAGTCGCCGCTGTCGTAGCTCTGCGGGCTGCCGTCGCGGAACAGCAGGCCGGTCTTATAGGGGAACTCGTCGGGCTGGATGAGGTTGCGCCGCCGGACCTCGGCGGGGTCGGTGCCCAGGTACTCCGCGATGCGGTCCATCATCCGTTCCATCGCGACCACGGCCTGCGGGCGGCCCGCGCCGCGCACCGAACTGGTCGGCACCATGTTGGTGTAGCAGGAGTACAGCTCGGTGTGGATGTTCGGGATCTTGTACTGGCCCGGGACCGTGCTCAGCGTGATCATCGGGACCTGCAGGCCGGCGACGTAGGCGCCCTGGTCGTGCTCGAACACGTCCTTCAGCGCGAGCAGCATGCCGTCGTCGTCGAACGCCACCTGGACGCGATGGACCTGGGTGCGCTCCATCATCGCGGCGACGAAGTTCTCCTGCCGGTCCTCGATCCACTTGACCGGCTGGCCGAGTTGCATCGCGACCCAGGGCACCACGGCCTCCTCGCCGTAGAACTGGGCCTTGGGCCCGAAACCCCCGCCGACGTCGGCCGGGGCGATGAGGCGGATGTCGTCCTCGGGCATGTCGTACAGGTTGGCCAGCGCGTTGCGGGCGTAGTGCGGGGCCTGCGTCGAGTCCCAGACCACGAGTTGGCCGGTGGCCGTGTCGAACCGGGCCGCCACGGCCCGGCACTCCATCGAGTGGCCGCCGCCGCGGGTCACCCGGAACGTCTCCGACAGCACGTGCGGCGCCGAGGCGATGGCGGCGTCCGGGTCGCCCGCGCGCTGCACCACGTGCACCGCGATGTTGTCCCTGGCCCCCTCGTGGGCCAGCGGCGCCCCCGGTGCGAGCGCGGCCGCCGTCGAACTGATCGCGGGCAGCACCTCGTAGTCGACGTCGATGAGGTCGACGGCGTCCTCGGCCACGTAGCGGCTGATGGCCACGACGACGGCGACGGGCTCCCCGGCGTGGTGCACCGCGTCCAGCGCCATCGGCAGGCGAGGGATTTCCTGCAGGTCGGGGTGGGCCACCTTGGCGGGCAGTGGCTTCATCATCGGGCGGATGTCCTCGCCAGTGAACACCCCGATGACACCAGGGAGGTCGAGTGCCGCGTTAACGTCGATGCCGAGGATCCGGGCGTGCCCGTGCGGGCTGCGCAGGAAAGCGGCCTCGAAGACACCCGGCATGTCGAGGTCGTCGAGGAACTTGCCCTGCCCGGTGAGCAGGCGGTGATCTTCGCGGCGTTCGATGCGCGCGCCGATCATGAGGTTTCCGCGCTGGCCTCGAGCACGGCCTTGACCATCCCGGCGTAGCCCGTGCAGCGGCAGATATTGCCGCTGAGCACGTCGCGGGCCTGGTCCTCGGTTTCGACCGGGCCGTCGCGGAGCGCGGCGGTGATGCTCATGAGGAAGCCGGACGTGCAGAAGCCGCACTGCACCGCGTGGTGGCGGCGGAAGGCCCGCTGCAGCGGGCTCAGTTCGCCGCCGTCCGCGAGCCCCTCGACGGTCTCGACCACGGCCCCGCTGGCCGCCGCGGCCAGCATCAGGCACGAGCGCACCGCCGCGCCGTCGACGATGATCGTGCAGGCGCCGCACACACCCTGCTCGCAGCCCAGGTGGGTGCCGGTCAGCCCGAGTTCGCGGCGCAGGAAGTCCGCGAGGCTGGTGCGCGCCTCGGCCACGCCGCCGCGGTCCTCGCCATTCACCGTGAGGTGCACCACATGGGTGGCGCGCCGCGTTACGGGGTCAGGCTCCATCGCCGTCCTCCTTCCTTGCCCGCACCTTGACGAGCGCGCGGCGCACCAGGACGCCGGTGAGTTTTCGGCGGAACGCGGCACTGGCGTGGATGTCGCCCGCCGGGTTCACCTGGCTCGCGGCGGCCTCCTGCGCGGCCGCGCACGCCGCGGCGCCGAGGGTGGTGCCGAGGACCAGTTCCTCGGCCGACGTCAGCCGCAGCGGCTTGGGGGCGACCGCCGCGGCCACGATCCGGCACCGCGTCACCGTGCCGTCGGCGGCGAAGGCCGCGGTGACCGCCACCCCGGCCAGGCAGAAGTCGCCCCGGCGCGGGGCGAACTCCTCGAACGCGGTGTAGGTGCCAGGACCGGGGTCACCGAACTCGACGGCGAGCAGCAGTTCCTCGGGCTCGACCGCCGTGGTCAGGTGGAACTGGAAGAACTCGGCCGCGCTGACCTGGCGCGGGCCGGACGCGGCGGCGATCGTCATCGCGGCGTCCAGGGCCACCATCGCGCTGGGCAGTTCGGCCGCGCTGTCGGCGTGGGCGAGGCTGCCGCAGACCGTGCCCCGGTTGCGGATCTGCGGGTGCGCCACCTGGCGCAGCGCGTCGGCCAGCAGCGGCGCGGCCGCGGCCAGTCCGGCGGACCGCTCGGCCGTGCGCTGGCGCACGAGCGCGGGGATCCGCCAGCCCCCCGGTGTCCGCTCGACCGCGTCCAGGCCGGGCAGGCGGTTGATGTCGATCAGGTGCCCGGGCCGGGCCAGCCGGAAGTTGAGCAGCGGCAGCAGGCTCTGCCCGCCCGCGAGGACCTTCGCTTCGTCGCCGTGCTCGGCCAGCAGCGCCAGGGCTTCCCCGGCCGAGGCCGGGGCGTGGTAGGTGAACGGCGCGGGCTTCACGTGCGCGCCTGGGGCGGGGCTGCGTGCGCCTGGGCGGTGGGCGCCCCGGCTGCGGGCGCCTCGGCGGTCAGGAACGCGGCCGCCGTGTCCGCGAGCGACGGCTGTTCCACGAGCGACAGGTGCCGCAGGCCGTCGAGGACGCGGGCCTCGCCGGCCCGCACGCCGTCCGCGATCGCCTGGCCCATGGGCGGCGGGGTCGCGTAGTCCTCGGCCCCGGTCACCACCAGGGTGGGCGCGGTGACGGCGGGCAGCAGCGCGCGGCAGTCCATGGCGCCGAGCGCGCGGCACGCCTGGGCGTGCGCGAGGCTGCTGGTGCGCAGGAACAGCCTGACGATGCGGTTGACCTCTTCTGGGTGGCGGTGCCGGAAGCCCTCGGTGAACCAGCGGTCGACCTGGAACGGAACCTGGCGCGGGCGCGGCCGGGCGACGACGTCCGCCGCGCGTTTCTCCCAGGTCGCCGCGGCCTCGGGCCCGTACCAGGCGGTCGTGTCCGCGAGGACGAGGCCGGCGGCCCGCTCCGGGTAACGGCCGGCGAAGGTGAGCGCGGTGCTGCCGCCCATGGACATGCCGACGAGGCGGGCGGAGCTCAGGCCGAGCCCGTCGAGCAGCGCGGCGACGTCGTCGGCCAGGTCGTCGACGGTAAAGGGGCCGCCGTCCCAGCCGCTGTCCCCGTGGCCGCGGGCGTCGGCCGCGATCACGTCGAACGTGCCGCTCAGCCGCGTCGCGAACTCGCCCCACACCGCACCGGACAGCGCCAGCGGGTGCAGCAGGACGAGCGGGGGCCCGGAGCCGGCCCGGCGGTAGGCGATCTGCTGCCCGGGCCCTGGCACGTGCCGCACGGTGCTCATTGGGTTCGACGGTATTTCCGGCGCGGCGGCCGGCACAAGAAAGGCTTTCTTGGGCGTCCGGCCAAGCGATCCTTGGGGCGGTTATTCGTCCGGTGCGCGGTGCAGTTCGTCGGCCGTCGTGCGCAGCACGTCGAGCAGGTCGTCCACCGCCGACGAGCGGCAGGCCGCCGGGACGGCCAGCGCGGCGATCCGGCGGGAGAAGGCGGGCGCGGCCATGGGCACGACCGCGATGTCCCGCCGCCGCGGCGCCAGCGAAAGCCGCGGCGCCAGGCCGAGCCCGATCCCGGCGGCTACCAGTCCCTGGATGGCCTGGTAGTTGTCGGTGCGGAACGCGATGCGCGGCTCGAACCCCGCGATCCGGCACATGTGCTCGAAGGCCCGCGCGTACGGCGCCCGGTGTGCCCGGACGATCCAGGGTTCCTCGGCCAGGTCCCGCAGGGCCACCTCCGGCTCGCCGGCCGCCGGATGGTCCGCGGGCAGCACGACGCGCAGCGGGTCGGCGAGCAGTTCGACGCGGTCGAAGGCCGGGTCGGCGGTCTGGGGCGCGAAGTCGTAGTCCCAGATGAGCCCGACCGCGATCCGGGAGGTGCGCAACTGGGCCGTGACGTCGCCCGCGTGCGCCGGGCTGAGCAGGACGCGCACGTCCGGGTGCCGGCGGCGGAAGGCGCGGATGGCCAGCGGGACCAGGTCGGCGCCGGCGGTGGGGAAGGCACCCAGAGACACCTCCCGCACCCCGGCGCCGAGGTGGCGCAGTTCGTCCTCGATCTCGCTGACCTCAGCCAGCAGCGTCGTGGCCCGTTCGGCCAGCAGTTTCCCGGCCTCGGTGAGCCGGATCCCGCGGGGCACCCGCTCGAGCAGGGGCACGCCCGCCTCGCGTTCCAGGATCGCCATCTGCTGTGAGACCGCTGGCTGGCTGAGGAACAGAACCGAAGCGGCGGCGGTGAACGAGCCCCCTTCGGCCACCGCGGCGTAGATTCGCAGACGGCGCAGGTCAAGCACGGTGATCACCACTGGGCCGGGCGTCGCTGATCGGCATCTCGGTCATACGCCACATTGTCCGCCTGTACCGGCGGTGGCCGGGGGAGTCGCTGTGAGTGCGCGGTGCGCGCTCTTGGGCTCAGCCGTAGACGCTCCAGGAACCGCTCGCGCAGTGGTACATCGCGCTCGACGCGAGATACCACGATGGCGCGGTGCAACTGCCCGACGGTGCGCTGCTTCCGGCGAAAACCTTCACCCCGTTGAGGAGCACATATGCGTTCGCCGCGCTGCTGGTGAACGCGTTGAGCTGAATGGCTGGGGTGAAAACGTTGCCCTGGGGATAGACCGCGATGTTGTCGCCGAACACTGAGAAACCGCCGGTCTGGCCCAGCGTGGCGATCGGGTTGTTCGCGTAGTCGTAGGCCTCGATCAGGGGCGTCGACGACCCTTGCGTTCCCTTCAGGGCGATGTCCGCGGCGTTGGCGTTGGTGAGGTCAAAGCAGGTCTGGGGTGGGGACGTGGCGGGCGAGTGGGTCAGTCGCGGGACTAGACAAAAGCGGCGAAATCGCCCAACTGTCGTGACCGGGTGGGAGGCTGGGATCATGAATCAGCCTCCGGTGGGCAGGTCCGGGCCGTTCTGGGATTTCGTCGCCGGGCGCAGCCCGGCACCGCCGGTCGCGGCGACGCTGGGCTGGAAGCTGTCGTCGATCGCGCCCGAGCGCGGCGAGATCGAGGTGTTCTTCACCGCGCACGAGGGGTTCACCAACCCGATCGGCAAGGTGCAGGGCGGCTTCCTCACCGCGATGCTGGACGACACGATGGGCCCGGCGCTGGTGGCCACGCTGCCCGACGGCGAGTTCGCGGTCACGCTGGAACTGAAGGTCAACTTCTTGCGGCCCGCCGTGCCGGGCCGGATCACCGGCACCGGCCGGGTCGTTCACCGGGGCGGGTCCGTCGCCTTTCTCGCCGGGGAACTGCGCGACGACGACGGCGAGGTGCTCGCGACCGCGACCGCCACCGCGCGGATCATCCGGCCCGGCCGGGAGCAGATGTGGCGAGAGCGGTGAGCGCGGTGAGCGTCGCGCCGAGCGGGGCGTCGAGGACCAGGCGGGCCAGGTCGTCGCCGCGCGTGGGTCCCCGGTTGACGATCGCGACCGGTACCGCGTGCTTCGCGGCGTGCCGGACGAACCGGTAGCCGGACATCACGGTCAGCGAGGACCCGAGCACCACCAGGGCGCCGGCGCGTTCGGTCAGCGCGTAGCACTCTTCCACGCGAGGACGCGGCACGTTCTCGCCGAAGAACACCACGTCGGGCTTGAGCGCCCCGCCGCAGCCCGCGCAGTCCACGATCTGGAAACGTTCGGCCTGCTCGTCGGCGATGACCGCGTCGCCGTCGGCGTTGACCTGGGCCGCGCGCGCCGCCCAGTCCGGGTTGGCCGCGCGCAACCGCCGGTCGAGGTCGTCGCGCGAGGTCCGCTCCCGGCAGGCCAGGCAGACGACGCGGTCCAGGCTGCCGTGCAACTCGATGACCCCGCGCGCGCCCGCCGCCTGGTGCAGGCCGTCGACGTTCTGCGTGACGATTCCGGCCAGCAGCCCGCGGCGCTGGAGTTCCGCGACCGCGTGATGCCCGGCGTTCGGCCGCGCGCGGGCCACATGCCGCCAGCCGGAGTGGCTGCGGGCCCAGTAGCGGCGCCGGGCCGCGGGGCTCCCGGTGAACGTCTGGTAGGTCATCGGCTCGGCCCGCCGCGCCAGCCCCGTCGGCCCGCGGTAGTCCGGTATGCCGGACTCCGTCGACAGTCCGGCCCCGCTCAGGACCAGAGCGCCGCCGCCCGCGACCATTTCGGCCAGTTCGGCGAGCGGGCCGGCCTGGTCCGAGAGTCGGCCGGCCTGGTCCGCGAGCGGGCCGGCGGGCCGGGTGCCGATGCCGTCGTCCAGTGCGTGAACCACCCATCCATGCTGCCTCACGTGCGGGAGTGCGCCATGCACGGTTGGGCCGGGTGATCGCTCGCTATGGGATAGTTCGACCCGTCACGTCGATCGGCGAGGGGCGTCAGATGACCAGTAACAGGAACTCGCGCATAGTTCTGCCGCACGAACTGGCCGTCTTCACCAAGCTGCGCAGGCAGCATCGGGAGGACCGGGTCGCCGACAAGATCACCGCCTTCTCCGGCTCCATGCTCTTCGTCTACCTGCACATCATCTGGTTCACGGGCTGGATCGCGGTCAACGTCACCGGCCTGGCTTTCGACCCGTTCCCGTTCGGGCTGCTGACATTGATCGTCTCGCTGGAAGCGATCTTCCTGTCCACGTTCGTCATGCTGAGCCAGAACCGGGAGGCCGCCCGGTCGGACATCCGGTCCGAGATCGACTTCGAGACCAACGTGCTCTCCGAGGTCTGGCTGGAGGCGGTCGCGGCCAAACTCGGCATCGAGGTGGACAAGGTGCACGCCACGGCCCAGGCCCGGATCGATCAGGCCAAGGCCGAGCAGAGCCAGGCGTTCGGCGCCTGAACCTACGGGGTACTGGCCGCGAGAACCTGGCCGACGATCCGGGGAACGGCCGAGCCGATCGGGTCACGGATGACCGCGGTGGCGACCCGGTCGTAGGGGGTGGGCTCGCCGTTGACGACGACCAGGTTCGCACCGGCCTTGACGGCGATCGCGCAGAGGGACGCGGCCGGTTGGACGATCAGCGTGCTGCCGATGGCCAGGAACAACTCGCAGCGGCCGGCGGCCGTGGCGGCGCGCTCGAACATGCCGGGCGGCAGGGCCTGGCCGAACATGACCGTGGCCGACTTCAGGATCCCGCCGCACAGCGCGCACGGCGGGTCGGGTTCTCCGGCCCGCACCCGGTTCAGGGCGTCGGTCATCGCGCCGCGGCTCTCGCAGGTGGTGCACACCACGCGGAACATCGTCCCGTGCAGTTCGATGACCCGCTCGGGCGGCGTGCCGGCCCGCTGATGCAGTTCGTCGGTGTTCTGGGTGATCACCTGGGTGTCGACGGCACTGCGGGCCAGGCGGGCCACGGCCCGGTGGGCCGGGTTCGGCTCGGCGGTCCAGGCCGGGTTGCGCAGCCGGGACTGCCAGGCCCGGCGGCGCACCTCGGGGTCGGCCATGTAGTCCTGGTAGGTCGAGAGCTTTTCCGCGGCCGGGTCCTTGGTCCAGACGCCCTGCGGACCGCGAAAATCCGGGATGCCCGAGTCGGTGGAGATCCCGGCCCCGGTCAGCACGGTGACGGCCCGGACCCCACGCGCCCAGTCCGGCACGGCCCCGGTCCCCGCCTGGGCCTTGGCCTCTGTCTTGGCCGCTGTCTGGGCCTCGGCTGGCCCGTCGGGCGGTAGCTCGGTGCTCACCCGCCCATCCTCACGGCACGCGCGGTGGCACGGCAAACGAGACCGGCGTTCATCGCCGCCCGTTCGCGCCGCCGCTGAGTTGCGGCCAACTAGTTTGTTATGCAAAGCTATTGGTGTCAGTAGATATAGGAGGTCGCATGACCGAGGAAACAGGCGAACCGGAGCCCGCAGGACCGGGCGGGCCGGGCGAGGCGCGTGAGGCGCGTGAGGCTTCGGCCGGAGCCCGCGGAGCGGGTGATCATGCGTCGGCGGATGAGGCGGGGCCGGCGGCCGAGGGGGCGCGGGCGGCTCAGGCGGCTCAGGCGGCTCAGGCGGGCGTAGGCGCGTCGGCGGGTGAGGGTGCGTCGGCGGGTGAGGTGCTGGGCGAACTCGCCGGGCTGCGCCGTCGGGCCAGGTCCGACCGGCACGCGTACTGGTTCCCGCTGGTGCTGTTCGGCGTGCTGAGTTGCGCTGCTACGCCGTTCTACCGGTCCGCGTTCCTGTTGGTCGGCGGCGTGGGCAGAAGTCCCGGGGTGACCCAGGTGGCGCTGAGCCCGGGTCTCGGGATGCCACTGCTCGGCCAGGCCCCGTTCGGGGGGACGTTCTTCCTCGGCTACTACTGGCTGGTGGCGCTGGTGGGCGGATACCTGGCCACCGCGCTGTGGTACCGGCGGCACGCCCGGCGGGCCGGGCTGCAGACCCCGGCACGCAGCTATGTCGTGACCGGGATTGTGCTGACCGTGGCCGCGCTGCTGCTTCCGCCGCTGTCGCAGTTCCGGGCGCTGGCCTGGCTCAGCGTCCTGTGGCCCGGTGACCTGGTCATCCGGGGCACGTTCCCGTATCTCATTATCGCCGCGGGCCTCTGGGTGCTGGCCCGGGCCGAGCGCAGCCGTGGCCTGGTGGCCACGGCGCTGGTCTACTCCGTGGTCGCGCTCGTGTCCAGTTTGTACGACACGGAGAACCTGCTGTTCCGGCTGGGCTGGACCCCGTCGGTAAACGACCTGTGGCAGACCTCTCTGCCCAATCTGCTGCTGCCCGCGGCCGTTCTGCTGGTCGCGGGCGCGGTGGCGGGCGCAGCGGCCAGCGTCGGCCACCGGAAGCGGGTCCTGGCGTGAGTGCCGCCGGCCGCCCGGCGACCAGCGGCCGTGACACCGGCGGCCCGGACACCACCGGCGGCCCGGATAACAGCGGCCCAGACACCAGCGGCCTGGACACCACTGGCCCGGCCGCGCATCCGACGAACGGGATCGACGACCTGGTCCACCAGCGGCACCGGCTGGGCATCCTGACCATCACCGCCGAGGCTCAGCGAGCCGACTTCGGCTACCTGCGCGAGGCGCTCAGCCTGACGGCGGGCAACCTGTCCCGGCACCTGACCGTGCTCGAAGAGGCGGGCCTGATCCAGGTGGAGAAGGGCTACGAAGGCCGCAAGCCGCGCACGAGGGTGCGCATCACCCGCCAGGGCCGCGCTGCGCTCGCCACCGAACTCGCGGCCCTGACCGAGCTTCTGCACCGCCACCAGCGCACGACCCAGCCGGGCTAGAGGCTGTACCGCGACGCGTCGGCGCTGGTCGGCCGGGTGCCCTCTCGGTGCCGCCCTTCGTGCGCTTAGTCCTCGCCGCCGCCCGGTTCTCGCGGACCAGCATTGACCAGAAATAGAGTGGCATGCCATGCCGTGACTCGATACAATGTTCGAAGAACATTCCGATCCAGCCGGACCTCGGGAAGGGAGGCCAGATGAACTATCGGCCCCGACCCGGTGGTCTGCCTGATTTCCCTGATCGCTCTTTAATTCCCGGCGAGGTATCCGGTGCCGAAGGCCTGGACTCGTCTCGCCACTCTGGGCGAGACGCCGGAGCGGCCGGTCGGCTCGCCGCGGACGTCATGACGATCGGCAGCTGGCACGAGCCAGCCGGGGCCAATTGCGCGGAGTCACCCAGCGCCGACCCGGTCTCGGGTCAGGGTGGCGGATTCGCGGCGGGTGGCGTGCTGGCTCAGATGCTGCCCGGTGCCGAGCTGGGCTGTCACCTGGCCGCCGTGCGGCGTGCGGGTTTCGGGCGGCTGCCCGATGACGAGTTGTGCGGTGTGATCGCCGCCTACGAGCGCCAGATCTCCTGCGACACCGCAGGCAAGCTCGCCGCCGTCGCCGAGTTCGACGCCCGTCGCGCCGGCCCCGGCGGCCGTCCCGGTGAGCACGCCGACGACGAGATCGCCCCGCTGCTGACCCTCACCGGCCGCGGGGCCGCCGAGCTGACTGGCCTGGCCCGCGACCTGGCCCGGCTGCCGCAGACCAGTGCTCTGCTGGCCAACGGAATCATCAACCCTAAGCGCGCCGAGGTCATCGTCGGCCACCTGGCCGTCTTGTCCGACGAGGACGCCGCCGCGGTCGAAGCGAAGATCGCGCCCCGCGCCGGGCAGAAGACCACCGGCGAACTGGGCGCCGCCCTGGCCCGCGCGGTCAAGGCGCACGACCCGGAAGGCGCGAGGCGCCGCCGGGAGCGGGCGCAGAAAGACGCCAGGGTCGAAGTCTGGGCCGAACCGTCCGGCACCGCCGCGCTCGCGGGCCGCGACCTGCCCCCGGCCGGGGTGATCGAGGCCACCAAGTCCCTGGACGCCGACGCCCGCTGGCTCAAAGCCCGCGGCGTGCCCGGCTCCTTCGACGAGCTTCGCGCCAAGGCCTTCGAGGCCCTGCTCAGCCACAAGCCCCTCAGCAGCCTCGTCCCCGGCGCCGTCGGCCTGGCCGATCCGGCCGATCCGGCCAGTCCGAGCCACCCGGCCGCCCCCGGCGCGCCCGGCACCGCTTCCGGCGCGCCCGGCACCGGGCCCGCCCAGACCGGTCCCCGGCTGGGCGGCACGATCCACCTGACCATGCCCGCCACCGCCTGGCTCGGCCTGACCGACATCCCCGGCGACGTCCCCGGTACCGGCCCGACGGACGCGGACACCTGCCGCGACCTGGCCGACACCCTGGCCGCCAACCCCGCCACCCGGTGGTGCGTCACCCTCACCGACCCCCACGGCCGGGCCGTCGCCCACGGCTGCGCCCGCGCCGGACCGGGGCCACCCGGCCGCGGCCGGAGAGCCTGGCTCGCGGCCGTCACCGTCACCCCGATCGCGGCCAGCACCTGCGACCACCGCCACCAGTCGGCCGGCTACCAGCCCTCACCGACGCTGCGGCACCTGGTCAAGATCCGCAGCCCCCGCTGCGGGTACCCCGGCTGCCGGCGCCCCGCCGTCCGCTGCGACGACGACCATACGGTCCCCCACCACCAGGGCGGCCGGACGTGCGAGTGCAATTTGCACCCTTTGTGCCGCCATCACCATCAGGTCAAGCAGGCACCCGGCTGGCACGTGGCCCAGCCCCGGCCCGGCGTCCTGGTCTGGACCACACCCAGCGGCCGCAAATACACCACCACCGCCGAGCCCTACCCGACCTGACGCCCGAGCCCTATCCGGCTCGTAACGCCGCCAGAATGGCCAGAGGACATTCCGGGCAGGAGGGCGGGACGGGGCATTGAGCGACCACGAGATCGGGAACTGGCTCGGGCGCCTGGGGCGGCGGCTGCTGAGCCGGACGCAGGCCAAGGTCATCGAGGAGGCGGCGGCCGTGGCCGGCTCCCCGCACTTGCGCGACATCCAGCACGTCGTGATCCTGATGCAGGAGAACCGCAGCTTCGACCACTACTTCGGCACGATGTCGGGGGTGCGCGGCTTTGCCGACCCGCGCGTGCTCACCCACGAGGCCGGCGGGGCGCCGCACCCGATCTTCGATCAGCTCGGCTACCAGCCGAGCCGGGGCGCGGACCCGTCCGGCTTCCTGCAGCCGTTCCGCCTGACCAGTGACCCGCCGCTGCGCGACGGCCAGACCACCAACGACATCTCCCACGACTGGCCGACGCAGCACCGCAGCTGGCACGGGGGGAACCTGGACCAGTTCGTCACCGCGCACCTGGCCGCCGACGGGACCGAGAACGGCCCGCTCACCATGGGCTACTACACCCGCCAGGACCTGCCGTTCTACTACGCGCTGGCCGATGCCTTCACGGTCTGCGACGGGTACTTCTCCTCGGTCATGGGCCCGACCGACCCGAACCGGGTACTGGCGATGTCGGGCACGATCGACCCGGACGGCAAGGCCGGGGGGCCGGTCGTGGAGACCTACTTCGACCGCATCGCGCACTACGGCAAGCTCGACTGGGAGACCATGCCGGAGCGGCTGCAGGCGGCCGGGATCAGCTGGAAGGTCTACAACCACCCGCTGGCCGAACTGGCGCTCAGCCCGCTGCCGTACTTCAAGGCGTTCACCGATCCGTTCTCGGTCACCGGGTTCGAGCTGACCAGCCGGGCGCTGGCGCCGTCCTGGCCTGACGACTTCGCCAATGACGTGGCGGCCGGGCGGCTGCCCCAGGTGTCCTGGCTGATCCCGCCGCTGGCCCAGTGCGAGCACCCGGCCGCGCCGCCCGAGTACGGCGAGCACCTCATCCAGACCGTGCTGCAGACGCTGGTGGCCAAGCCGGACGTGTGGGCCCAGACCGTGCTGTTCGTCGTGCACGACGAGAACGGCGGGTTCTTCGACCACGTGCCGCCGCCCGTCGCCCCGGCGGGCACCGCGGGCGAGTGGCTGACCGCGCCGCCGCCCGCGGCCGCGGGCGGGATCGCCGGGCCGGTCGGCCTCGGGTTCCGGATCCCGTGCCTGGTCGTCTCGCCGTTCAGCCGGGGCGGCCACGTGTGCTCGGACGTGTTCGACCACACCTCCCTGCTGCGTTTCATCGAGACCAGGTTCGGTGTCGAGGTGCCCAACCTGTCCCGCTGGCGGCGCGGCGTGACCGGCGACATGACCAGCGCCCTGGCGCTGGGCCGGCCCCCGGTGACGGCCGTGCCCGCGCTGCCCGCCACGAGCCTGGGCGAGCAGTCCGCGGCCGAGCAGGCCGTGCTGGACGCCCTGGCCGGCACGCTCGCCGTGGGCATCCCGTACCCGATGCCGACCAGGAACGCTATGCCCGGCCAGGAGTCCGGGCCACCGCGGCCGCCGGTGAAGTCCTGACCGGCCCAGACCCGGTCCCGGGCCGGAACGGGAACCTCCCGGAGCGCCGGGAGGCCGCGGGGTTGGTCTCGGATCGGCAACAAAACGACACCGACTCACGCACGCAACCTTGCGCCAATCGCCCAGCCGGTACTGAATTGGGGTTCATAACCCGCCGGTCATACCTCTTAAAGCAAGGATCGGCTCGATGAATGATCGTTCATCAGACGCGGGACCAGACGGTTCGGATCCCGCTGCCGCCGGCGTTCCCGCTGCCACCGACGTTTCCCCTGCCGCCGGCGTTCCCGCCGCCACGGGCGTTCTCGATGTCACCGACGTCACCGTGCGCTTCGGCGGACTGACCGCGCTCGACAGCGTGTCGCTTAGCGCGGCTCCGCGTCAGGTCACCGGGATCATCGGGCCCAACGGGGCGGGCAAGACCACGCTGCTCAACTCGGTGTGCGGGTTCGTCAATCCGTCCTCGGGAGCGATCTCGTTCGACGGCCACGAACTCACCGGCGTGCGGCCGCACCGGCTGGCCGGCCTGGGGATCGCGCGCACGCTGCAGGGGGTCGGCCTGTTCCGCGGGCTGACCGCGATCGAGAACGTCATGGTCGGCGCGACCCGGGTGGCCCGCGCCGGGTTCTGGTCCGGGCTGTTCGGCCTGCCCTGGTCGGACCGGGACGAGCGGCGGCTGCGGGAGCGGGCGCTGCAAGCGCTCGACCGGGTGGGCGTGGCCGACCTGGCCGACAGCATGCCCGGCACCCTGGCGTATGGCTTGCGCAAGCGGGTCGCGCTGGCCCGCGCGCTGGTCGGGAACCCGCGGCTGCTGCTGCTCGACGAGCCGGCCAGCGGGCTTTCCGAGAAGGAACTGCCCGAACTGGGCGAGCTGATCAAGCAGTTCGCCGCCGAGGCGAGCGTCGTGGTCATCGAGCACCGGATGGACCTGATGATGTCGATCTGCGACACGATCTTCGTGCTGGACTTCGGCAAGCTGATCGCGACCGGCACGCCCGCGCAGGTGCAGGCGGATCCGGCGGTGACCGCGGCCTACCTCGGAGCCGAGGGAACCGGGGAAACCGGGGAAACCCGGGAAACCTGGGCCACCGGGGAAACCGGCCGAGAGGAGACCGCCGGCCCATCCGGGGGAGCCGGAGAGGGGGCCGGCGATGACTGAGGCCGCGGCGCTGGTCGTCGAGGACATCGTGGCCGGGTACGGCGGCGGGCCCGTGCTGGACGGAGTCTCGGTCGCGGCCGGCCAGGGCACGATCACCGCGGTGCTCGGCGCCAACGGGGCGGGCAAGACCACGCTGCTGCGCTCGATCAGCGGGTTCGTCCGGCCGCGGCGCGGCAAGGTCCTGGTCGGCGGGACCGACCTGGCCCGCCGCCACCCCGAGGACATCGCGCGGGCCGGGGTCGCGCACGTGCCCGAGGGCCAGGGCGTGATCACCGAGCTCACCGTCGAGGAAAACCTGCGGGTCGGCGCGCTCGCCACCCGCGACCGGGCCGGGCGGGCCAGCGCGCTGAGCGACGCCTACCGGCGGTTCCCGGTGCTGGCCGAGCGCAGGAAGCGGGCGGCGGGCACGCTGTCCGGCGGCGAGAGGCAGATCCTGGTCATCGCCCGGGCGCTGATGGCGGCCCCGCGGGTGCTGTTGCTGGACGAGCCGTCACTCGGGCTCGCGCCCCGGATGGTCACCCAGGTGATGGACCTTATCCGGACGCTGCGCGACGACTCCGGGCTGACCGTGCTCCTCGTCGAGCAGAACGCCCGCAGCGCGCTGTCCATCGCGGACAAGGGGCTGGTCCTGAACCTCGGCAAGGTGGTCGCCGAGGACGACGCGGCCAAGCTCGCGGGCGACGTGGGGCTGCGCCGGCACTATCTGGGCTTCTAAGAAACCGGCGACGCGGGCCGGCGGAGGGCAGGATGCAGGAATTTATTGAATTCACGCTCGGCGGGATCGCCATCGGCATGATCTACGCCGCGATTGCCCTGTCGCTGGTGCTGATCTGGCGCGGGACGCGGGTGCTCAACTACTCCCAGGGCGGGATGGCGATGTTCACCACGTACGTGGCGTGGGTCGTCATCAAGGACACCGGCAACTACTGGCTCGGATTCGTCCTGGCCCTGGCCGCGGGCCTGGTCCTCGGCGCGATCCTGGAGCGCGCGGTGGTCCGGCCCACGATGGGCAAGCCGCAGCTGAACTCGGTGATCGTGACGATCGGGCTGCTCATCCTGCTGGAAGGCGTGGCCGGGATCATCTACGGCGGCCAGTACCGCTCGTTCCCCGCGGCCTACTCGGTCAAGGGGCTGAACATCGGCAGCTTCGCCCTCGGGATC
>DATAVV010000334.1:0-5224 GCA_036267555.1 Streptosporangiaceae bacterium
TGAGCACGCCCGGGCCGTGGACCAGGGCCGCGTTCCCGGCCACCTCCACCTTCGCGCCCAGCTTGTTGAGCTCGCTGGCCAGCGTGTAGCGGCCGTCGAAAATCGTCTCCCTGATGTAGCTGGTGCCGTCGGCCAGCGTGGACAGGGCCATGATCGGCGACTGCAGGTCGGTCGCGAACCCGGGGAACGGGCTGGTGATCACGTTGATCGGTCGAAGCTGGCGTTCCCGGCGCACCTGCAGGATGGCGCCGTGCGTGGCGAACTCCACGCCCATCTGCTCCAGTTTCCAGCGCACCACGCCGAAATGGTCGAGATCGGCTCCGACGAGGCTTAGCTCCCCGCCGGTGATGGCCGCCGCCATGGCGAAAACCGCGGCGTCGATGCGGTCGGCCATGACCGTGTGCTCGACGGCGTGCAGTTCCTCGACCCCGTTGACGGTCACGAAGCCGGTGCCGCCGCCGCTGATGTCCGCGCCCATCTTGGTCAGGAACGCGATCACGTCGAGGACCTCGGGCTCCATGGCCGTGTTGTCGATCACGGTGGTCCCAGGGGCCAGCGCGGCGGCCATGATCAGGTTCTCGGTGCCGGTGTGGGACGGCGTGTCCAGGTAGAGGTGGGCGCCCTTGAGGCGGCCCGCCTTGACGTGGATCGTGGTGTCGCCCTCGTCCACGGTGGCACCCAGGCGGGCGAAGCCCCGGTAGTGGAAGTCCAGGTTGCGGCTGCCGAGGTTGCAGCCCCCGATGCCCTCGATGGTCGCCTCGCCCAGGCGGTGCAGCAGCGCGGGCACGAACAGCACCGAGGCCCGGAACCGGCGGGCGATGTCGGCGGGCAGCACCGAACTGGTCAGCCGGGAGGCGTCCACGACCAGGGTCCGCTCGGCCTCGTGGAACTTGACCACGGCGCCCAGGGCCTGGGCCAGTTCGACGGCCCGGCGCACGTCCTCGATCACGGGGACGTTCCTGAGCACCGTCCGGCCCTTGTCGGCCAGCAGCGAGGCGGCGATCATCTTCAGGGCGGCGTTCTTGGCACCCTGCACGAAGACTGTGCCCTGCAGTGGATGACCGCCGCGGACGCGGTAACGGGTCTCAGGGCGGATAGTCATAGTGCTAGTGCTCCTGTCCGTCGGGGGAGCGGCTTCGCTATCCCGGCCCGCCGACTGCACTGCCGCTACTTCAGGCCAAGCAGACTGCAGGCCGCCCGATAGCAGGCAGCCTGATTCATGTGTCGTCCAGTATTCCACCGCGCCCGAGCCCCCCAGACCATGACGGAGATGTTGCGTAGCGTATCTGACCAGACACGGGCAGTTATAAACCGGGGGTTGCCGATCGATATTGGCGGGGGTTCTGGGCGGGTATGGCCGGAGGTTCCGCTGGCCAGGGCCGGCCTGCCATTCCTACGTCCAGCGCCGCCCGGTGATGCTCTCGTACGCACGCACGTACGTATCACGCGTGCGCTCGATCACCGGCTGCGGCAGCGGCGGCGGCGGCTCGCTCCCGCGCCGGTCCCAGCCCGACTCGGGAGAGGTCAGCCAGTCCCGCACGTACTGCTTGTCCAGCGCGGGCTGGGCGCGCCCGGGCTGCCACTGGTCGGCGGGCCAGAACCGGGAGGAATCCGGGGTCAGCACCTCGTCGGCCAGCCGCAGCGTGCCGCGGTCGTCGAAGCCGAGTTCGATCTTGGTGTCGGCCACGATGATCCCGCGCCGGGCCGCGAGCTCGGCGCCCCGGCGGTAGACCTCCAGCGTGATGCGCTCCAGTTCGGCGGCCACGTCGGCGCCGGCGAGTTCGGCGGCCTCGGCCACGGTGATGTTCTGGTCGTGCTCGCCGCGGGGCGCCTTGGTGGCCGGGGTGAAGATCGGGTCGGGCAGGCGGGAGCCGTCGGCCAGGCCCGCCGGGAGCGCGTGGCCGCAGACCTCGCCGGTCTCCCGGTACTCGGCCAGGCCCGAGCCGGCCAGGTAGCCGCGCGCCACGCACTCGATCCCGACCATGGCCAGGGGCCGGCACGCCGTGGCCCGGCCCGCGAACCGCGCCGGGATGGCCGCGTCCACCAGGTGGTTCGGCACCAGGTCGGCGAGCTGCCCGAACCACCACAGCGACAGCGCGGTCAGGATCTTGCCCTTGTCCGGGATCTCCGACTCCAGCACGTAGTCGAAGGCGGAGATGCGGTCGGTGGCCACGAGCAGCAGCACGCCGTCGTCGGTCTCGTAGAGCTCGCGTACCTTCCCCGAGTAGACGTGCCTCATCGGCTCACGACAGCCGTTCCAGGCGCTCGAAGACCGGCCCGAGCCGCTCCACGTAGCGCTGCGGGCGGCAGGCCTCGTCCAGCCTCGCCTCGTCCAGCGGCTGGCCGCGCTCGGCCGCGTGCTTGCGCAGCGTCTCCCGCAGCGGCGTCGCCGTCTGGAAGGTGTCCATGGCCGCCGCCTGGACCAGCGCGTACGCGTCCTCGCGGGACATCCCGGCCGCGACCAGTTCGAGCAGGACCGCCGAGGTGTAGATCAGGCCGTGGGTGGCGTCCAGGTTGGCGCGCATCCGGGCCGTGTCGACCTGCAGGCCGGCGATCAGGCCGGTGGTCTGCTCCAGCAGGAAGTCGGTGCCGATGGCGGCGTCGGGCAGGGCCACCCGCTCGGTGGACGAATGCGAGATATCCCGTTCGTGCCAGAGCGCGATGCCCTCCAGCACCGGGACCACCTGGGCCCGCACCACCCGGGCCAGGCCGCAGATGCGTTCCGAGCGCACCGGGTTTTTCTTGTGCGGCATGGACGATGAGCCCTTCTGGCCCCGGCCGAAGGGCTCGGCCAGCTCACCCAGTTCGGTCTGCTGCCCGAGCCTGACTTCGATGGCCACCGCTTCACATACCGATGCTATGAGGGCCATTACGCTGAGCCACTCGCCAATTCCGTCGCGCATGACGACTTGCCCGGCGACATCGGCGGCCCGAAGGCCCAGTTCGGCCACCACCTCGGACTCGATCACCGGGTCGATGTTGGAGTACGTCCCGACCGGGCCGGACAGCTTCCCGACGGCGACCGCCTCGCGGGCCCGCCGCAGCCGGTCCCGGCACCGGGCCATGGCGAACGCGAAGTCAGCCACCCGGTGCCCCCACAGGTCCGGCTCGGCGTGGATGCCGTGCGTCCGGCCGACCCGGAGCGTGCCGCGGTGCGCCAGCGCGTGGTCGCGCAGCGCCGCGGTCAGCGCGTCGCAGCGGGCCAGGAGCAGGTCGGTGGCCTCGGTGAGCTGCAGGGCCAGCCCGGTGTCGAGCAGGTCCGACGAGGTCATCCCGAAGTGGACAAAGGCCGCAGCGGCCCGCGGGTCGGTATTGTCCGCCCACGCGGACAGGAACGCGATCACGTCGTGGCCGGTGACGGCCTCGATCTGCGCCACGGCCTCCGGGGTCGGCGGCGGCGCGGCCCGTACCGGCGGCACGCTGTCCGCGGGCACCGTGCCCGCGCGCGCGTGGGCCTCCAGGACCAGGACCTCGATCCGGCACCACAGCTCGTATTTGTGCGCCTCGCTCCAGACCCGACCCATCTCCGGCAGCGTGTATCGCTCTATCACGCCTCTATCCTGCCGTAACGCGGCACGTGGGCTGGCCGGGTCTAGCCGGGCGAGCCGCCCCGCCCCGGCGTCCGGTTGCTCTCCAGCACCAGCATGACCACGAGCAGCACGGTAACCACGACGACCTGAGCCTCGAGCGCGACGAAGATGCCGACCGGCATGGTGGCGAGCGCGAGCACCGCGGCCACGGCCCGATGCCGCCACGGCCCGGTCCGCAGGAGCCGCCGGACGAGCGCTTCTCCTGCGAGGAACATGGCCGCGCCCACGGCGATCGCCGCCGCGGCCCCGGCCGGGCCGGCGGCGAACCGGTCGGATTGCTCGATCGCCTTGCCCACGCCGGCTGCCATGGCGATCAGGCCGAGCAGCAGCGGGATGTTCGGGTAGAACAGCGCCGACAGCGCGAGTTCGGTGCGCCGCTCGCTGCTCGCGGCGGACAGGACCTCCCGGACCGCGTCCTCGTCCCCGGCGCCGAACACCACCCACCACAGCGCGCCGGCCAGGGCCAGGCCAAGCAGGGCGGCCAGCACCAGCCGCCCGTCCTGGGCCGCGGAGTGCCCGGCCAGCCGGCCCGCGCCCACGCCGATCGCGGCCACGGACTCGCCCAGCGCCACCAGCAGCAGCGCGCTGTGCCGCTCGGCCAGGTGAGCGGGCCGCAACTCGAACAGGTTCTTGGGGTGCACGATCAGCGGCGACCCGAGTTGCACGGCCAGGGCCGCGGCCCACAGCACGTAGCCGGCCGGCGGCACCACCCCGGCCGACTTGGGCAGCAGCGCGGCCACGATGATCAGCAGGGCCGAGGCCACGTTGAACGGGGCGATCCGGACGATGTCCTGGTTGACCCGGTAGTACAGGACGGCGTGGACGATGACCACGGCCAGGTAGCCCAGGCCCAGGGCCAGGCTGCTGCCGCCGAACCCGTCCGGGATGGCCAGCCCGATCGTCAGGAACCCGGCCATCCCCACCAGCAACAGCACCCGTTCGGCCGGGTGCACCGGAGGCCGGGCGTTGGTCAGCCAGGCGTACCCCTCGTACATCCACCACAGCAGCCCGAAGATCAGCAGCACCCGGCCCGCGTCGGCCGCGGTGAACCCGCTGGCCAGCAGCGTGCCGAGCTGGGTCAGGGTGAACGCGAAGACCAGGTCGAAGAACAGCTCGAGCGTGGTCACCCGCAGCGGTGGCTCGTCAGGATCAGTGCTCACGATCGGGCCGCAGGGCCACCCGCCGTGAGGTCGGCGATGTCTTTGCGGTACCAGCCGCCGCGCATGCGGATCTGGGCGGCGGCCGTGTAGGCGGACGTGCGGGCGGCGGCCACGTCCGGGCCGGTGCCCACCACGTTGAGGACGCGGCCGCCGGCGGAGACCAGGCGCCCGTCCGGCGCGGTGGCCGTGCCCGCGTGCAGGACATAGGCATCCGGGCCTTTCTCCGCGTTGTCGATGCCCGTGATCTCGTCGCCCTTGGCCGGCGGGCCCGGATAGCCCTCGGCCGCGACCACGACCGTGACCGCGGCGCCGGGCACCCAGTTCAGCGCGGGAACGCCGGCCAGGGCGCCGGTGGCCGCCGCGTGCAGCAGCCCGCCCAGCGGCGTGCCCAGCCGGTCGAGGATCACCTGGGTCTCCGGGTCGCCGAAGCGCGCGTTGAACTCCACGACCCTGATCCCGGCCGCGGTCAGGCTC
>DATAVV010000335.1:0-6236 GCA_036267555.1 Streptosporangiaceae bacterium
ACGCCGTCCGACTTCCACCTGGTGCACCTGGGCGGGAAGGCGCTCGGCGGCGCGGCCCTGGTCATGACCGAGATGGTCTGCGTCAGCGCGCCGGGGCGGATCAGCCCCGGCTGCGCGGGCATGTACGCGCCCGGTCACGAGGCGGCCTGGCAGCGGGTCACCGGCTTCGTGCACGAGCGGTCGACCGCCAAGATCGGGCTGCAGCTCGGCCACTCCGGCCGCAAGGGCTCCACGAGGCTGATGTGGGACGGCATCGACGAGCCGCTGCCCGAGGGCAACTGGGAGCTGGCCGCCCCCTCCCCGCTCCCGTACCTGCCCGGCGTCAGCCAGGTGCCGCGCGAGCTTACGGCCGGCGAGATGGAGCGGATCAAGCAGGAGTTCGTGGCGGCCACCCGGGCCGCGCAGCGGTGCGGGTTCGACCTGGTCGAGTTGCACTGCGCGCACGGTTACCTGCTGTCGTCGTTCATCTCGCCGGTCACCAACCGGCGCGGCGACGGCTACGGCGGCCCGCTGGCCGGGCGGCTGCGCTACCCGCTCGAGGTGTTCGGCGCGATGCGCGCGGTCTGGCCGCAGGACAAGCCGATGACCGTGCGGATCTCGGCCACCGACTGGTACCCCGGCGGCATCACCGGCGAGGACGCCATCGAGATCGCGCGGGCGTTCCAGGCCGCGGGCGCCGACGCCATCGACGTGTCCACGGGGCAGGTCACACCCGACGAGACGCCGGCCTTCGGCCGGTCGTACCAGACGCCGTTCGCGGACGCGATCCGCAACCAGGCGGGCATCGCCACGATCGCGGCCGGCGTGATCTCGTCCTACGACGACGTGAACTCGATCGTCCTGGCCGGCCGGGCCGACCTGTGCGCCCTGGGCCGGGCCCACCTCTACGACCCGAACTGGACCCTGCATGCCGCGGCCGGGCAGGGCTACGATGGCCCGGCCGCGGCGTGGCCCGACCCGTGGCGCGCGGGCAGCAGGCCCCCGCAGACCGGGCGCAGCGACGGGCCCCGGCCCCGGCTGCAACTGATCAGGCGCCCGGCCGGCGGCACCCGGCACGCGCGGTGGCGGCCGGGGGGGGAGCGGCAGTGCCGGGCCTGACCCGAGACGAAAAGAGAACGGACAGCAAGCCGATGGCCCTTGAGCGCGTGAACCCGCCGTCGATGCTGCGGCCGTCCGGCTTCTCGCACGCGGTGGTGGCCACCGGCGGACGGCTGGTCTTCCTGGCCGGCCAGATCGCCCACGGCCCCGACGGCGCGATCGTGGGCGACACGGTCGCCGCCCAGTTCGAGCAGGCCCTGGCCAACCTGCTCGAGGCGCTGCGCGCGGCCGGCGGCGCGCCCGAGCACCTGGCCAGCCTGACCATCTACGCGGTCGACCTGGACGACTACCGCGCGCAGGGCCGCGAGATCGGCCAGGTCTGGGGGCGCCTGGCCGGGCGCGACTACCCGGCCATGGCCGGGATCGGGGTCAGCCGGCTGTGGCACCCCGCGGCGCTGGTCGAGATCCAGGGCTACGCGGTCATCGACTGACGGCCCGGCCGGTGACCGCCCGCACGTGGGCGCGGGCAGGCTCGTCCAGGCGGTCGCGCAGCGCGGTGAACGCCACGTCCGCCCGCAGGCCGTTCCAGGCGGGCGGCAGCAGGTCCGCGGGCAGCCCCGGGTCGAGGAACGGCAGCCGCCGCCAGGCGGTGAGGGCCAGGACGTAGTCAGCGAACGCCTCGCCGTCCCCCGGTGCCCCGGGGGCGGCCCGCTCCCAGCGGGCCAGCACCGGGCCCGCCGTGCCGAGGAACGCCTGGTAGAGGTCTTGCAGCCGGTCCAGGTCCCACCACCGCGCGACCTGCTCGCGCAGGTCCCCGAACGCCAGGTAGCTGGCCTGGAACAGGTTCACGAAGCCGGAAAGGCCGCTGCGCTCGAGCACCTCGGCGGTCTCGCCGGCCAGGTGGCCGGGCGCGATCCACACGCCCGCCGCCACCGTGCCGAAACCCAGCCAGGTCAGCCGGGAGCGCAGCGTGTGGCGCCGGCGCCGCTCCGCCTCGGGCACGCTGAACACGGCCAGCAGCCAGCCGTCGGCCGTCCCGGCCCGCGGCCGGCCGAAGATCCGCCGGTCGCCCTCGGCCAGGATGTCCCGGCCCAGGGCGGACAGGGCGTAGCCGGCGGCGCCATCGCGGCGCTGCGGCGCGAGCACCCCGCGCTGCTTCAGCCGGGAGATCGACGACCGCACCGCTGACTCGTCCACGCCGAGCCCGTCCAGGAGCCGGATCAGCGACGCCACGCTGAGCCAGCCGCCCGCCTGCCGGGCGTACAGGCCGTAGATCGTCACGATCAGCGCCCGGGGCGCAGCCGGCCCGGTGTCACCTGCCGCCCCCGTGAAGGTCGTCATCCAAGGAACATAGCGGAATACTGGGGTGATCCTCGTGGTGCCTCTAGGGGGGTCGGAGATGCAGCTTTCGCCGTCCGCACACGTCGACACGTTCTGCCGGGACAACCTGCCGCCCGACGGGCTGTGGCCCGACCTGAAGTTCACGCTGCCCGGGCTGCGCTACCCGCAGCGGCTCAACGGCGCGGTCGAACTGCTCGACGTGACCGCCGACGCCCGCGGCCACGACCGGCCGTGCCTGCTGTCGCCGGAGGCCACCTGGAGCTACGGCGAGGTGGTACGCGTCTCCAACCAGGTGGCCCGGGTGCTGGCCGAGGACTTCGGGGTGGTCGCCGGGAACCGGGTGCTGCTGCGCGGCCCGAACAACCCGTGGCTGGCCGCGTGCTGGCTCGGGGTGGTCAAGGCCGGCGGGGTCGCGGTGGCCACGATGTCGCTGCTGCGCGCCGGCGAACTGGCCACGATCTGCCGGGTCGCGCAGCCCAGCCTGGCCCTGTGTGACCACCGGTTCCTCGATGAGCTCACGGCGGGCGTGCCCGGCCTGGAGGTGGTCAGCTTCGGCGGGCCCGGGCCCGCCGACCTCGCCCAGCGGGCGGCCAGGATGCCGGGCGGTTTCGCGGCCGTGGCCACCGCCGCCGACGACGTGGCCATGATCGCGTTCACGTCGGGCACGACCGGCCGCCCCAAGGCGGCCATGCACTTCCACCGCGACCTGCTCGCGATGGCCGACACCTTCTCCGAGCACGTGCTGAAGCCGCGCGCCGACGACATCTTCACCGGCACCCCGCCGCTGGCCTTCACCTACGGCCTGGGCGGGCTGCTGGGGTTCCCGCTGCGGGCCGGCGCGGCCACGCTGCTGCTGGAGAGGGCGACCCCGGCCGAACTGGCCGACCAGATCGCGGCGCGCGGGGTCACCGTCTGCTCGACCGCGCCCACGGCGTTCCGGGCGATGATCGCCGCGGGCAAGGCCGCGCAACTGCGCGGGCTGCGGCGGCCGGTCTCCGCGGGCGAGCACCTGTCCGCCTCGACCTGGCAGGCCTTCTACGACGCCACCGGCGTGCAGATCATCGACGGCATCGGCAGCACCGAGATGCTGCACATCTTCATCTCCTCCTCCGACGACCAGATCCGGCCCGGGTCGACGGGCCGGGCCGTGCCCGGCTACGAGGCCGCGATCCTTGACGAGGACGGCAAGCCGGTCCCGGACGGCACCCCGGGGCGGCTGGCGGTCAAGGGCCCCACCGGCTGCCTCTACCTGGCCGACGACCGGCAGCGGTCCTACGTGCAGGACGGCTGGAACCTGACCGGCGACACCTACCTGCGCGACGACGACGGCTACTTCTGGTACCAGGCGCGCAGCGACGACATGATCATCTCGGGCGGCTACAACATCGCGGGCCCGGAGATCGAGGAAGTCCTGCTCGGCCACCCGGACGTCACCGAGTGCGGCGTGGTCGGCGTGCCGGACGCCAGCCGCGGCCAGATCGTCACGGCCTACGTGGTGCTGCGCGAGGGAGCGGCCGGCGACGCGGCGAAGGTCGCCGAGTTGCAGGCCTTCGTGAAGCAGCGGATCGCGCCGTACAAGTACCCGCGGTCCATGCGGTTCCTGGCCGCGCTGCCGCGCACGAACACCGGCAAGCTGCAGCGCTTCCGCCTCCGCGACCGCGCCGAGGGCTGACCGGCCCGAGCGGGCTGACCAGCCCGGAGGCCGGCCGGCCTGCCCCCGGGCCGCCCCGGCTGGCTTACACCTCGACCAGCACCGGGATGATCATCGGCCGCCGCCGGTAGTTGTCGCTGACCCAGCGGCCCAGCGTGCGGCGGATCTGCTGCTGTAGCTGGTAGGAGTCGCTGATCCCGTCGGCCGCCGCCCGGGCCAGGGCCTCCTCGATGCGCGGCCGGACCTCGTCGAAGGCCGTGTCGTCGATCCCGGACCCGCGGGCGTGGATCTCCGGGCCGGCCACGAGCTTGCCCGTGGCCGTGTCGACCACGACCACCACGGACACGAAACCCTCCTCGCCGAGGATCCGCCGGTCCTTGAGCGAGGCCTCGGTCACCTCGCCTACCGACAGCCCGTCCACGTACACGTAGCCGCACTGGACGCTGCCGGTGACCCTGGCCCGGCCGTCGACCAGGTCGACCACCACCCCGTCCTCGGCGATCACGATGTTCTCGTCCGGCACGCCGGTCAGCGCGGCCAGGTCCGCGTGCGCCTTGAGGTGCCGCCATTCGCCGTGCACCGGCAGGAAATTGCTCGGCCGGGTCAGGTTCAGCACGTACAGCAACTCGCCGGCGGGCGCGTGCCCGGATACGTGCACCAGCGCGTTGCCCCGGTGCACCACCCGCGCGCCCAGCCGGGTCAGGTCGTTGATGATGCGGGACACGGCGGTCTCGTTCCCCGGCACCAGCGACGAGGCCAGGATCACCGTGTCGCCCTCGGCGATACGGATCGGGTGATCGCGGCCGGCCATCCGGGCCAGCGCCGACATCGGCTCGCCCTGCGACCCGGTGGAGATCAGCACGATCTGCTCGGGCGGCATCTCCTCGGCGTCGCGCAACTCGACCAGCAGGCCGCCGGGCACCGAGGGCACCCGCAGGTAGCCCAGGTCGCGGGCGACGCCCATGTTGCGCACCATGGACCGGCCGACCAGGGCCACCTTGCGCCCGTGCGCGGCCGCGGTGTCCATCACCTGCTGCACCCGGTGCACGTGACTGGCGAAGCAGGACACGATGATCCGCTGCCGGGCGCCGTTGAACACCTCGGCCAGCACCGGCGTGATCGCCCGCTCGGTCGTCACGATCCCGGGGATCTCGGCGTTGGTGGAGTCCGCCATCAGCAGGTCCACGCCCTCGGTCCCGAGCCGCGCGAACCCGCCCAGGTCGGTCAGGCGCCCGTCCAGCGGAAGCTGGTCCATCTTGAAGTCGCCGGTGTGCAGCACCACGCCGGCAGTGGTCCTGATCCCCACGGCCAGCGCGTCCGGGATCGAGTGGTTCACCGCGAAGAACTCGAGCCCGAACGGCCCGAACGAATGGCGCGTGCCCTCGGCCACCTCGTGGGTCTGCGGGCTGATCCGGTGCTCGGTCAGCTTGCTGGCCACCAGCGCCAGCGTCAGCTTCGACCCGACCAGCGGGATGTCGGCCCGCAGCCGCAGCAGGTAAGGGATCGCGCCGATGTGGTCCTCGTGCGCGTGCGTGAGCACGATCGCCTCGATCAGGTCCAGGCGTTCCTCGATGGAGGTGAAGTCGGGCAGGATCAGGTCGACCCCGGGCTGGTCCGGCTCGGGGAACAACACGCCGCAGTCCACGATCAGCAGCCGGCCCGAGTGCTCGAAGACCGTCATGTTCCGGCCGATCTCACCGAGCCCGCCGAGCGCGGTGATACGCAGGCCATCGGGGGGTAGCGGCGGGGGCGCCCCGAGGTCTGGGTGCGGGTAACTCACCGGAGCTTCACACCGCCGGCCACCAGGTCGGTGCGGAGTCGTTCCGCCTCGGCCGGGGTCGCGTCGGCCAGCGGCGGGCGCACCGGGCCGCCGGGCAGGCCCAGCATGGCCAGCGCGGCCTTGGCGGAGACCGTGCCCTGCATGCGGGTCATGCCGGTGTAGACCGGCAGCATCTCGCGGTGCACGGCCAGGGCGGTGCCCACGTCTCCGGCCAGGTAAGCGTCGATCATCTCGTGCAGGCGGTCGCCGACGACGTGGCCGTGCACGCTGACGAAGCCGACCGCTCCGACCGACAGCCAGGGCAGGTTCAGGATGTCGTCGCCGCAGTAGAAGGCCAGCCCGGTGGCGGCCATGACCACCGACCCCGCGCCCAGGTCGCCCTTGGCGTCCTTGACCGCGACGATCCGCGGGTGCTCGGCCAGTTGC